>NZ_JBHVWF010000142.1:0-20491 GCF_042882365.1 Streptomyces sp. NPDC058221
GTGTAGTAGTCCTCCTGGTTCTCCTCGCCGGTGACGATGCGGCGCGCGCCGCGGGTCGGGGAGCCGGGGGTGATCACGGTGTACTCGTGGTAGTAGCCGGTGCTCTGGTCGGGCAGGACGCCTTCGCGGTTCTGGAAGACGACACCGTCCTGGTCGTACGGGAACGGGCCGCCGGCATCGATGAGATCGAGGGTGTCGTGCGCCTGGGCGGGGAGGGCGGAGTAGCAGATGCTGCCGACCGAGGTGGTGGCGGCTGTCGCGGTCGCGGCGACGGGGCCGCCGACGAAGAGGACGGACAGGAGGGCGGCTGCGCCGCCGAGCGTGGTGATCCGTGGGGGGATTCGCATACCCACCATGATGACGCGCGTAGATGTGGTCCCGTCAACGCCAACTCGGGTGAATTTTTCGGAAGTTAACCGTGGGGAACGTAAACGACGCACCGTTCACGGGCTGACGGAGCGCCAGATGTGTTCCGGCACCGTCCTCGTCGCTTCCTCGATGTCGATGTCCCCGACGGACAGCCAGCGGCGCGCGATCCCCGTCACCGGGCCCAGGATCAGCGACTCGAGGACGGGCAGCGGAAGGGCGGCGAGCTGCCCCGACTCCTGATGGGCGTAGAGCCAGGCGGCTATGGGCGCCAGCCGGGCCTCCTGTGCGCCCCGGATCCGGTGGGCGTGCACGGTGATCTCGCGGTCCATGGTGACGGAGTGCATGAGGCGGGACGCGTCCGGGTGGTCCTGTACGAAGCGGAGATAGGCCCGGACCGCCGCGTGGACGCCGCCGCGGGCGTCGTCCGCCCGCTTCAGCTCCCCGGCCAGTTCGTCGAGGAGGCGGCTCAGCCAGGACTGCGCGAGCGTGACCAGTACGCCGTGCAGGCTGCCGAAGTGGTGGTAGAGGCTTCCGGTGCTGACCCCGCTGGCCTTGGTGATCGCCCCCAGGGTGAGTCCTGCCTCGCCGCGGGATGCGTAGATGTCCAGTGCGCAGTCGAGCACCTGCGCCGCGGTGGCCTCGCCTCGCTGCTGCTTCGGACTCATCGGTGTCGCCCTCGTTCCCGGTTCCGGCGGCCCCTCCTGGCGCCGCCGAGAACAGCGTAGAAGATGCTTCCAGAATTTTTTCCAAAACTAGTTCCAATAGTTGTGCGTTGTACTCCAGACTGAACAGCCGTTGCGCCAAGTCCCGGCAGAACACCTGGACTTCGGACAGCGGAGGCGCGGCCCGGGGGCCGCGGGGCGGAACACACGGGGGAGCGCTCAATCATGACCAGCGTGCACGACGGAGACCACGGGAACGGTGGGGACCACGAGGACGGTGAGGACAACCTCGACGGCGACATCAAGCCCCTGACCGCGAGTGACCCGGCCCGGATCGGGCCCTATCTGCTGCTCGGCCGGCTCGGTGCGGGGGGCATGGGCCGGGTCTATCTCGCCCGCTCCGAGGGCGGGCGCACGGTCGCGGTCAAGGTGGTGCACACGGAGCATGTCGCCGATCCGCAGTTCCGGGCCCGCTTCCGCCGCGAGGTCGACGCGGCGAGGCGGGTCGACGAGCGCTACACCGCGCCCGTACTGGACGCGGCGCCCGACGAGGAGTACCCGTGGGTGGCCACCGGCTATGTGCCCGGGCTCTCCCTCGAACAGATCGTGCGCGGCCACGGCGCACTCCCCGCCGATTCGGTGCTCGCCCTCGCGTCCGGGCTCCTGCGTGCGCTCAAGGACATCCACGCAGCCGGCATCGTTCACCGCGATCTCAAGCCATCGAACGTGATGCTCACGGTCGAGGGCCCCAAGGTCATCGACTTCGGCATCGCCCGGGCCGTCGAGACCTCCGTCGAGTCACTGCTCACCAGCACGGGGATGGTGATCGGCTCGCCGGGCTTCATGGCCCCGGAGCAGATCCGCGGCCAGGGCGCGGGTCCGAAGAGCGATGTGTTCACTCTCGGCTGTGTGCTGACGTACGCGGCGACCGGCACGCTCCCCTTCGGCAACGGGGTGAGCAACCAGCATGCGGTCATGTACCACATCGTCGAGGCCGAGCCCGACCTCGGAGCGGTCCGCGACGAGCGCCTGCGCACCCTGATCACCCGCCTGCTGGCCAAGTCCGTCGCCGAACGCCCCGGCGTGGAAGAGCTGTTGGCGGAACCCGGCCGGGACCGCCCCGTCGCCGCGGCGTCGTGGCTGCCCGCGGGCATAGTGGCCCGCCTCGCCCGGCAGTCGGCGAGGCTCCTGGACGCGGAGGTGGCGCCCGTGCGGCAGGAGGGCCCCGACCGTGCCACGCTCGGTCTCCGGTCCCCGGCGGATGCCTCCCCGGCCGTCCAGGCCGGCGCGGGGACCACGCCGAAGCCGAAGCGGGAGGAGCGCCGGCGCCGCTGGATCGTGTCTGTCCCGCTGGTCCTGGTCCTGGCCGGGGGCGGCGGCACCCTGGCGGTGCTGCAGCCGTTCAGCGGCGACACCGGCAGTCACGCCTCTCCGCGGCCGGGCGGCGCGCCGAGCGTGTCCGCCCCGGCGTCACCGGACGCCGCCCCGACCCGGGGCGACAAGACCCCCCAGGCGTCCGACGGCAAGAACAAGGACGGCAAGAAGGACGGGAAGGGCAAGAAGGGTGAGGACGGGAAGGACGGCGAGGACGGGCAGAAAGGGGAGCAGGAGGGCAATGCGCAGGACGGGGGCGCTGGTTCGGGCTCCTCGGGCGGCGGCGGAGGTACCACGTCCGGCGGCGGAGGCACCACGTCCTCCGGCGGGGGCTCCGGCGGCTCGTCCGGCGGCAGTACTGCAACGACAGGCGGCGGGAGCGGGAGTTCGAGCAGCGGAGGATCGAGCGGCACGTCGGGAGCCGCGAGCAGCTCGGGCGGCAGCACCTCGGGATCGACCAGCGGTTCGGGCGGGGGCTCGGGCGGCGGGACCTCGGTTCCGTCCGCGTTCGTGGGCACCTGGAAGTTCGGTGAGACGTACAACTCCGGCCAGCCGGGCACCGTCACCATCTCGGCGTCGGGCGCGGTGCGCCTGAGCGACTACCCGTACTTTCCTTGTCCGTTCGAGGCGAAGGTGACCTCCGTGACCAGCAGCAGGATCAACGTCGGTGCCCTCGAACTGGTCGGCGCCAACCCTGGTTACTGCTATCCCCCGCGCGACGCGTCCTCGTTCACCCGAAACGGCAGCGGCCTCCAGCACGCGGTCGGGGCCGCTTCCTACTACTACAAACGGGGTTGAGCGCGGTGTGACCCCTGCGGACAACTCGCCCGAATCACCCTCCTCATGAGAGCCGCAAGGCGTGACCGCCCGTGGGCGGGGCATGCATTGCGTGAAGCACATTCGATGAGAAGGGGGCGATTCACTGTGCGGGCGGGGGAGACGATGGAGCGTCAGGAACTGGGCCGGCTGCATCGCAGACTGGGCCGTGCCGATCTGGCGGCGATTTCGGAAGTACGCGGAGCCGTAAGGGAATTACTGCGCTACCGGTGGGAGGAGGAGCCTGCCAGGGTCGCCGAGTTGCTGCTCAGCGAGCTGGTGACCAACGCGCTGGTCCACACCGACGACGGCGCAGTCGTCGCGGTCAGTGTGGCCCCGGAGAAACTGCGGGTGGAGGTGCGGGACTTCGTCCCCGGGATGCCCGTGTCGCACGTACCGAACGCCGACGACGGTACGCACGGCAGGGGGCTGGTCCTGGTGGAGAGCCTCGCGGACGCCTGGGGGGTCAGCCCGCAGGCGCTCGGCAAGGTGGTCTGGTTCGAGCTGGACGGCGAACGGCCCTGACCATCAAAGGGATCGTCAGGGCCGTTCATCGCCATCCGGGCCGGCCTGCGGGCCTGCCCGCGGGCGTCAGCCGAACTGCTGCTCCAAGTCCTTCAGCTTCTGCTCCAGCGAGTCGAGCCGGGGCAGTGCCTGGGTGTCGTCCTCGGCAACGAGGTCGGCCGCTCTCGGATCAGTCGTGCCCGGGTCCGGGGCGTTCTTGGAGTTCGGGCCGCTGACGGCTTGCAGGGATGGCCGGGGTCGCAGAGGCAGCTGACCCGGCTCGGATATGGCGGGCTCCGCGACGGACTGCGCGGAGCCCGTCGCGGGGGCGAGTGCCGGTACGTCCACCGGTGCGCCACCCCGGCCGACCCGTCCCCAGGCCCGGTTCTGCCGGTTCAGGGCCTTGATCTGCGCCCGGTCCAGCTTCTCCTGGTCCTTCCTGCGGAGACGGTTCTGCTCCTTCTCTCTGCGGTCCTCGCGCACTTCGTCGACTGCCTCGTCCAGCGTGCGTACGCCTTCGAGGAGCATCAGCGACCAGGCGCCGAAGGTCTCCCGGGGCGCGCGCAGCCACCGGACGATCCGGATCTGCGGCAGCGGACGGGGCACCAGGCCCTGCTCGCGCAGCGCCGCCACCCGGGTCTGCTTCAGGGCCCGGTCGAACAGCACGGCCGCCGAGAGCGACATCCCCGCGAAGAACTGCGGAGCGCCCGCGTGGGCCAGGCCGCGCGGCGCGTGCACCCAGTTGAACCAGGCGGCGGCACCGGCGAAGGTCCACACCAGCAGCCGTGAGCCGAGCGCCGCGTCGCCGTGGCTGGCCTCACGCACGGCGAGCACGGAGCAGAACATCGCCGCCCCGTCGAGGCCGAACGGGACCAGGTACTCCCAGCCACCGGCGAGGTTGAGGTTTTGCCGGCCGAAGCCCACGAGGCCGTGGAAGGAGAGCGCGGCGGCGACCGCCGCGCAGCAGAACAGCAGAACGTACGAAGCGGTGGCGTAGAGCGCTTCCTTGCGCCTGCGCCGTTCCTCGCTGCGTTCCCAGGAGTCGTCGGCCGCGGATGTGTCAGAGGCGCGCTTGCCGCGCGCGACCACCGCCACCGCCGCCATGACCCCCGCGAGCAGTACGGCGCCCGGAAGCAGCCAGTCAAGCGATATGTCGGTCAGTCTCATGCGCGGTCCCTTGCGTCGCGTAGGGCGTTTCGGGCGCCATCGTGGCGGAGATTCCCTCAAGGCCTGGCGGTTTCGGGGCAAGTGAACGCCAATGGGGTGGCTGAGTCCGCTTATTGCCGTGATCTGATCGAATGCCCTTCAGGACAGGGGCTGTTGTGTTCGAATCACGTCACCCGTGCGGGCGGTGTGGATCAGGAGGCGGCCGTCAGCTTCCGGAGCCGGTCGGCATCACAGGTGCGCGGGCAGGTGACGCAGGTGTCCTCGGGCCGCAGTGTGTAGAACAGGCAGCAGCTCGCCCGGTCGCGGGTGGGCAGCGACTCGCCCTCGGGTCCGGTCAGTTCGCGGAAGCCCGCCGTGCCGACGTACGGCTTCGTGGTGCCCGGCAGGAGTGCCTCCAGCTCGGCCATGGCGCGCCGCTCCTCTCCCAGGAGGTGGGCGATGTACCAGAGGCCCTCGACGATCTCGTCCGTCGCCATGCCCCACAGGGCCCGCTTGCCGCGCCGCATGCGCGGTCCGAAGCCGTCGAGCACCGGTCCGAGATGCTCGGCCACGGAGTCGAGGACCTCGGCGCGCAGCGCGGCCTCGTCCGCCACCACCCGGGCGCCCGGCAGCGCCGCCGCCGGGTCGTCGGGCAGGCAGGCGAACTCCCGCACCCGGACGGTCAGATGGCCCAGCGCCCGCTGGAAGGAGACGTCCTCGACCGGAATCCGCGGCACTCGCCGGTGCAGGAACCACGGCACCGTCACCAGCAGGCAGGCGGGCCAGGCGTACCGGTGCAGTCCGAAGCTGGCGACCACGTCGGGCCTGGCCTGCTGTCCGTAGTCCCGCAGCACCTGCGCGTTGTCCCAGGCGAGGAAGGTGTCCAGGGCTCGGCCGCCGGCTGCGAGCTCGTGCGCACCCACCCAGCCGACGCCGCCCGGGGCGGACTCGCCGTCCGCGAGCACCTCGGCGCGCAGCCCGGGGAAGACCTCGGTCAGACGTGCGTATGCCTCGGTCACGGCCGATGTCGTCGCTGCGGGAAGCAGGGCGGGGAGGGGCATGCGGGACCACCGTATCGCGATCGTTTAGAGGTAAGCCTTACCTTACCCGACCTGATCGATGTTTGAACTGCAGCCTCCTCCGCCTATCGTGCACACGGGGCACGGCACGCGCGAGCCGTCCCCGACCGGCCGAGGAGGAACCCGTGGAGCAGGGCAGAACGCGTGAGCAGGTGCCGTCGCCGTACGCGACCGCCCACTCGGCCGTCCGGGTGCCCGAACAGGCACGCGGCGAGCACACCCACAGTGAGCCTCCCGCGCCCCGCGCCACGGTGCAGCGGCACTCCGTGCGCGGCCAGATCCTGGACGCCCTGCGCGCGGCCCTCGTCGACGGCGAGCTGATCCCCGGGCAGGTCTACTCCGCCCCGGCGCTCGGAGCCCGCTTCGGGGTCTCCGCGACCCCGGTGCGCGAGGCGATGCAGCAGCTGGCCGTCGAGGGCGCCGTCGAGGTCGTGCCGAACCGCGGCTTCCGGGTCGCCGAGCGCGGCCCCCGCGAGCTGGCCGAGCTCGCCGAAGTGCGCGCGCTGATCGAGGTCCCCGTCATGCTGCGGCTCGCCCGCACCGTGCCACCGGCCGGCTGGTGCGCCCTGCGCCCGCTGGCCGACGCCACCGTGGCGGCGGCGGCCGTCGGCGACCGGGCGAGCTACGCGGAGGCCGACCGGGCCTTCCACGGAGCTGTGCTCGCCCTCTCCGGCAACACCCAGCTCGTGGCGGTCGCCGACGATCTGCACCGCCGCTCCCAGTGGCCGCTGGTGAGCAACCCCGTCACCCGCCGCGCCGACCTGCTGGCGGACGCCGCCGAGCACACCGCACTCCTGGACGCGCTGATCGCCCAGGACGTGCTGGTCGTGCAGTCACTCGTACGGGAACACTTCGCGGGCGCCGGCGGCTGACCCGGGCCTGTGCCGCCGGTCGGGGCGACGCGGGCCTCAGTTCGCCCCGGCCGTCTCCGGCCCCGGCGGGTCGATGTGCGGGGCCAGCCACGTCGGTACGCCGCCGAGCAGCCGGAAGAGCCTGCCCGCCTCGGCGCGCAGCCGGGTCGCGGCCTCGGGCTCCGGTTCCGCGTCGGCCATGGCGATGAGCGCCGGGGCCGTGCCGACCAGGTAGCCCAGCTCCTCCCTTATCCGCAGCGACTCCGCGAATCCGTGCCTGGCCTCCGCGAGCTCCCCCTCGCGCAGGGCGATCAGTGCGAGGTGGCGCCAGGTGGAGGAGAGCAGCAGCGCGTCGCCCTGTGCGGTGGCACCGGCATGGGCCCTGCGGTACGCGGCGCGCGCGGCCTGTGGCGAGTCGGCGATGTTCTGGGCGATCAGGCCCCGCCGGAAGTCGAGCAGCGGGCGGCCCGCGGCGGCCGGGGCCAGGAGCGCGGCGGCCCGGCTCAGCGCCACCCGGGCCTCGTCGGCCCTGTCCCGCACGTTGAGCAGCGTCGAGGCGTAGGCGAGGTAGCCGCGCTCGCAGGCGGCGGCCCCGCGCTCGGCGTCGTTGTGGGCCAGGGCCTCCGCGGTGCGCAGCGCGTCCTCGGCATCGGTCCAGCCCTGTCCCGTGTACAGGCACCGCTCGGTCAGCAGAGCCGTCCGCTGGAGCGCCGCCGCCGGATCGGTGGCGGCGTCGTCCTCCAGCAGTGCCGCGGCGTCCGTCCAACAGGCGCGTGACCGCAACCGCCATACCGCTGTCTGGAGCGGCGGATCGTCATCTGCTGTCGTTCCGGAACCAGACATGGCGGTATACGCCACATTGCCCTCCCCGAGCGCGCCATTGAGCCGGTGAGAGCGTCCGGCAACGGCCGGACGCTCTGAGTCTGGGCGCATCACAGCACGGAATGGCACGCCGGGCCAAGGGGGCGAGGCAATGTCAGGTGAAAGTTTTCACAATCGGCCGGAGCCGCCGGGGGCCGCAGAGGCCCCCGGAGATCAGCTCATACGCAGGGCGAGGAAGAAATCGAGCTTGTCCTCAAGGCGCGATAGATCACGGCCCGTCAACTGCTCGATTCGCCCGACCCGGTAGCGCAGCGTGTTGACGTGCAGATGCAGCCGGGCCGCACAGCGGGTCCAGGAACCGTCGGAGTCCAGGAACGATTCCAGGGTCGGGATCAGCTCCGCCCGGTGCCGCCGGTCGTAGTCCCGCAGCGGGTCGAGCAGCCGTGCGGTGAACGCGCGACGCACGTCGTCCGGGACGAACGGCAGCAGCAGCACGTGCGAGGCCAGCTCGTGATGGCCGGCCGCACAGACCCGGCCCGGGCGCGCCGCCGCGACCCGGCGGGCGTGCCTGGCCTCCTCCAGGGCGCCGCGCAGCCCCTCGGGCGAATGCACCGAGGCGCTGACACCCAGTGTCAGGCGGCCGTCGTCGGCCAGACCCGCGGAGAGCGGGGCGCGGACGGCGGCCAGCAGGGCGTCGGCGTGCAGCGCCGGATCCTCCCGGGAGGGCTCCGCGCCGTCCGGGTCCGCGGCCTCGTCCGCCTCCGCCGCCGCGACGGCGGGCAGCGGCACCAGTGCCACGGCCTCGTCACCGGAGTGCGCGACGGCGATCCGGTCCGCGGAGTCGGGGCCGGTCACCGCTGGGTCGACCAGGATCTCCTCCAGCAGGGCCTGGGCGACCGGGCCGCCCGCGATACCGGATCCGGTGGTGCCGGACGCGCCCTCCTCGGTCCAGTCGACCCGGGCCACCACCACCTGCCAGTGCGGCGCGGTCCCCAGGCCGGGCAGCAGCACCGGGGCGGCCACCCGCAGCCTCGCGGCGATCTCGGCGGGCGGGGCGCCCGCCTGGACCAGTTCGAGTACCTCCTGGGCGAGCCTGCGGCGTACCGTCCGGGCCGCGTCCCGCCGGTCCCGTTCGACCGCGATCAGCTGGGTGACGCCCTGGAGCAGGTCCAGCCGGGCGGCCGGCCAATCGCTCGCGTCGGCCTCGACGGCGAGCAGCCAGTCGGAGAGCACCGATTCGCGCACGTCACGGGAGGCCGGGACGGCGCCCCGGCCGTTGTTGCGGATCGGGAAGAGCGAATACGTCACCCCGCCGACGGCGGCCCGGTGCGGGGCGCGGCGGCCGGAGCGGACCGCGGCCAGATGGAAACCGGCCAGTTCCGCGCCGACCGGTCCGGGCAGCGGCTCACCGGCGCCCGCGATCTGCCGGCCGGTGGGCGAGAGCACCCAGGCCTGCAGGTCCAGGTCGGAGCCGAGCAGGTCGAGGACCACCTCGGGGCCGCCGCCCGCCGGGCCCGAGGTCATCAGGCGGCGGTGCCGGTCGACCACCGCCGCGAGGTCGCCGGCGCGCTCGCCCGAGACCTGCCGGACCACATGTTCGGTGATCATCGCGAACGCGACGGTCTCATGGACCGCGAAGAGCGGCAGCCGGTGCCTCAGGCATGCCTCGACCAGATCGGCCGGGATGGCGCCGAGCTCTGCCTCGCCCGCCGCGAGCCCGGCGACACCGGCCCCCGCGAGGATCCGTACGAACGGCTCCGAGTCCTTCTCGTCCCGGCGCCAGGCAAGCCCCGTCAGGACCAGTTCGCCGCCCGTGAGGTAGCGGCTGGGGTCCCGCAGGTCGGTGGTCATCACGCCCCGGACCGAACGGTCCAGCTCGTCGTCGCCGCCGAGCAGCCGCAGGCCCAGCGCGTCGGTCTCCAGCAGTGCGCGCAGCCGCATCTCGTCGCCGCCGATCTCTTTCGTTGGTGCGGGTGAAAACTGGGTGTTGCGGTGAGGTCACAGAGACCCGTCATTCGTTCGAATCTACAAGACGAGGGCGAAGACCAGCCAACTCCTTCATGGTTTCGGTGACTGCACCAGGTGGAGCAGGGCTTGTGTACTGGGCCACACACCGCGTTAACAACACATGAACGACCAGTCGAGGGCCGGCCGTCTCCAGCCCCCAGTGAACGACCCGATTGAGAAGAAGAGAGCCACTCATGGACTTCCTTCGCCCCGCCAGCTGGGAGGAGGCGCTCGCCGCCAAGGCCGAGCACCCCACGGCTGTTCCCCTCGCGGGCGGCACCGATGTGATGGTCGAGATCAACTTCGACCACCGGCGGCCCGAGTACCTCCTGGACCTGAACCGCATCGGTGAGCTGTCCGAGTGGGAGGTGGGCCAGGAGAGCGTACGGCTCGGAGCCTCCGTTCCGTACAGCGCCATCATGGATCACCTGCGCACCGAGCTGCCCGGTCTGGCGCTCGCCTCGCACACCGTCGCCTCGCCGCAGATCCGCAACCGCGGCGGCGTCGGCGGCAACCTGGGCACCGCGTCGCCCGCAGGCGACGCGCACCCGGCGCTGCTCGCCGCCGGCGCCGAGGTGGAGGCCGAGTCCGTCCGCGGCACCCGGCTGATCCCCATCGATGACTTCTACACCGGCGTCAAGCGCAACGCCCTCGAACCGGACGAGCTGATCCGGGCCGTGCACATCAAGAAGGCCGACGGGCCGCAGCAGTACTCCAAGGTCGGCACCCGCAACGCGATGGTCATCGCCGTCTGCGCCTTCGGCCTGGCACTGCACCCCGAGACCCGCACGGTCCGCACCGGCATCGGATCCGCCGCCCCGACACCCGTACGGGCCAAGGAGGCCGAGGACTTCCTGAACGCCGCTCTCGAAGAGGGCGGGTTCTGGGAGAGCCGCACGATCATCACGCCGTCCCTCGCCAAGCAGTTCGCCACGCTCGCCGCGGGCGCCTGCAACCCGATCGACGACGTGCGCGGCACCGCGAGCTATCGCAGGCACGCGGTCGGGATCATGGCCCGCCGGACCCTCGGCTGGACCTGGGAGTCGTACCGCGGCAACGGCCGCAGCACCGAAGGAGCTGCCTGATCATGCGCGTCAATTTCACGGTCAACGGCCGCCGTCACGAGGCCGACGACGTCTGGGAGGGCGAGTCCCTCCTCTACGTCCTGCGTGAGCGGATGGGCCTGCCCGGCTCCAAGAACGCCTGCGAGCAGGGCGAGTGCGGCTCCTGCACGGTCCGCCTCGACGGCGTCCCGGTCTGCTCCTGTCTGGTCGCCGCCGGCCAGGTGGAGGGCCGCGAGGTCGTCACCGTCGAAGGTCTCGCCGACTTCGCCGCGCACCGCTCCGAGGCCCACCCCGGCACCGGCTGCGCCTCCGGCGCCTGCGGCACCACGGTCGACAAGGCCCGCCGCTGGCAGGCCAAGCCGACCGGTGAGGACGGCCGGGACACCGGTGAGCTCTCCCCGATCCAGCAGGCGTTCATCGACGCCGGAGCCGTCCAGTGCGGCTTCTGCACCCCCGGCCTGCTGGTCGCGGCCGACGAGCTCCTGGAGCGCACCCCGGAGCCGTCCGACGCGGACATCCGCGAGGCGCTCTCCGGCAACCTCTGCCGCTGCACCGGCTACGAGAAGATCCTCGACGCGGTCCGCCTGGCGGCCGCCCGAGCGGAAGAGACGGTCTAGACGATGGGCGTTACCGGTTCCCCCACCAACATCAACCAGGGCACCCGCACCAAGGGCGGCATCGGCGAGTCCACGCTGCGCCCCGACGGGATCCTGAAGGTCACCGGTGAGTTCGCGTACTCATCGGACATGTGGCACGAGGACATGCTCTGGGGCCACACCCTGCGCTCCACCGTGGCGCACGCCGAGATCGCCTCGATCGACACCTCCGAGGCGCTCGCCACCTCGGGCGTCTACGCCGTGCTCACCTACGACGACCTGCCGACCGAGGTGAAGAACTACGGCCTGGAGTTCCAGGACACCCCCGTCCTCGCCAACGGCAGGGTCCGGCACCACGGCGAGCCGGTGGCGATCGTCGCCGCCGACCACCCGGAGACGGCCCGCCGCGCCGCGGCGAAGATCAGGATCGACTACCGCGAGCTCCCGGTCATCACCGACGAGGCCTCCGCGACCGCCCCCGACGCGATCGTCCTCCACGAGGGCCGGGACGACCACCACGCCGGGGACGTACCGCACCCCAACATCGTCCACCGTCAGCCGATCGTCCGCGGCGACGCCGAGGCCGCGAAGGCCCGCGCCGACGTGGTGGTCAGCGGCGAGTACGTCTTCGGCATGCAGGACCAGGCCTTCCTCGGCCCCGAGTCCGGTCTCGCGGTGCCGTCCGAGGACGGCGGCGTCGACCTGTACGTCGCCACCCAGTGGCTGCACTCCGACCTCCGCCAGATCGCCCCCGTCCTCGGCCTGCCCGAGGACAAGGTCCGCATGACGCTCTCCGGCGTCGGCGGCGCATTCGGCGGGCGCGAGGACCTGTCGATGCAGATCCACGCCTGCCTGCTGGCGCTGCGCACCGGCAAGCCGGTCAAGATCGTCTACAACCGCTTCGAGTCCTTCTTCGGACACGTCCACCGCCACCCCGCCAAGCTCTGGTACGAGCACGGCGCGACCCGTGACGGCAAGCTCACCCACATGAAGTGCCGCATCGTGCTGGACGGCGGCGCCTACGCCTCCGCCTCCCCGGCCGTCGTCGGCAACGCCTCCTCGCTCGCCGTCGGCCCGTACGTCATCGACGACGTCGACATCGAGGCGCTCGCCCTCTACACCAACAACCCGCCCTGCGGCGCGATGCGCGGCTTCGGCGCGGTCCAGGCCTGCTTCGCCTACGAGGCGCAGATGGACAAGGTCGCCGCCGAACTCGGCATGGACCCGGTCGAGTTCCGACAGCTCAACGCCATGGAACAGGGCACCCTGCTGCCGACCGGCCAGGTGGTCGATTCGCCCGCCCCGGTCGCCGAACTGCTGCGCCGGGTCAAGGCGAGGCCGCTGCCGCCCGAGCGCCAGTGGGAGAGCGCCGGTGAGCACGCCGACGTACGGGCCCTGCCCGGCGGGCTGTCCAACACCACCCACGGCGAAGGCGTCGTACGCGGCGTCGGCTACGCGGTCGGCCTGAAGAACGTCGGCTTCTCCGAGGGCTTCGACGACTACTCCACCGCCCGGGTGCGCATGGAGGTCATCGGCGGCGAACCCGTCGCGACCGTGCACACCGCCATGGCGGAGGTCGGCCAGGGCGGCGTCACCGTGCACGCCCAGATCGCCCGAACCGAACTGGGCGTCTCGCAGGTCACCATCCACCCGGCCGACACCCGGGTCGGCTCGGCCGGTTCCACCTCCGCGTCCCGCCAGACCTACGTCACCGGCGGCGCCGTGAAGAACTCCTGCGAGGCCGTCCGGGAGCAGGTCCTGGAGATCGGCCGCCGCAAGTTCGGCACGTACCACCCCGCCTGGGCCACCGCCGAACTCCTCCTGGAGGGCGGCAAGGTCGTCACCGACGGCGGCGAGGTACTGGCCGATCTGGCCGATGTGCTGGAGGACGAGGCGGTCGACGTCGAGCTGGAGTGGCGCCACCGGCCCACCGAGGCCTTCGACCTCCATACCGGACAGGGCAACGGCCACGTCCAGTACTCCTTCGCCGCACACCGCGCGGTCGTCGAGGTCGACACCGAGCTCGGACTGGTCAAGGTCATCGAACTGGCCTGCGCCCAGGACGTCGGCAAGGCGCTCAACCCGCTCTCCGTCCTCGGGCAGATCCAGGGCGGCACCCTCCAGGGCATGGGCATCGCCGTCATGGAGGAGATCATCGTCGACCCGAAGACCGCGAAGGTGCGCAACCCGTCCTTCACGGACTATCTGCTGCCCACCATCCTCGACACCCCGACCATCCCGGTCGACGTGCTCGAACTCGCCGACGACCACGCCCCGTACGGGCTCCGTGGCATCGGCGAGGCACCCACCCTGTCGTCCACCCCGGCCGTCCTCGCGGCGATCCGGAACGCGACGGGCCTGGAGCTCAACAGGACGCCGGTACGACCCGAGCACCTCACCGGCATCTGACCGGAGCTCCTTCCCAGCTCTCCGGGCGGTGCGCGCCTGACGGGAACGTCACACTTCCTCCGCCCGCACCGCCCGGAGGACCCAAGCTCCGCACCGCTCGCGGCTCTTGACCGGATCAACCGCAGAAAGCAGTACCCGTACATCCACTCTGCATGAACAGTTCGTCTCGGGCCGTCCCCCGGGTCGTGCCGCCCGCGCAGTCATCCCAAATCCCGCATCTAGATTCTCCATCGCGGGTGCCCCTGTGAACCTTGGGAGTCAGGCATCATGACCCAGCAGTCAGTGGAGCCCCGGACCGCCGCAGATGACGCGGGCCCGGGCTCACGCATCCCCGCCGGCAGATCGTGGCTCGACCGGTACTTCCACATATCCGAGCGAGGATCGACCGTCGCACGTGAAGTGCGCGGCGGTGTCACGACCTTCATGGCCATGGCATACATCCTGTTGCTCAACCCGCTCATCCTCGGTGGCAAGGATGTGGACGGAAACCTCCTCAGTCAGCCGGGCCTGATCACGGCCACCGCGCTGGCAGCCGCCGCGACCACCCTGCTGATGGGCTTCGTCGGCAAGGTCCCCCTCGCGCTCGCCGCGGGGCTCAGCGTCTCCGGCGTCCTGTCCTCACAGGTCGCCCCCCACATGACCTGGCCGCAGGCCATGGGCATGTGCGTGATGTACGGCCTGGTGATCTGCCTCCTCGTGGTCACCGGTCTGCGCGAGATGATCATGAACGCGATCCCGCTCGCGCTGAAGCACGGCATCACGATGGGCATCGGTCTGTTCATCGCCCTCATCGGTCTCTACAAGGCCGGCTTCGTGGGCAAGGGCACCGGCACCCCGGTGACTCTCGGCCCGGCCGGCGAACTCGCCGGCTGGCCCGTCCTGATCTTCGCGGTGACGCTGCTGCTGATCTTCATGCTGCAGGCCCGCAACATCCCCGGCGCCATCCTGATCGGCATCGTCGTCGGCACCGTGGTCGCCATCGTCATCAACAAGGTCGCGGACGTCGACCCGAAGATCTGGAGCAGCGGCCCGCCCGAGCTCAAGGGCTCCGCGGTCTCCTCGCCGGACTTCTCGCTCTTCGGGGACGTCGAGTTCGGCGGCTGGGGCGACGTCGGCGCGATGACCGTCGGCTTCATCGTCTTCACCCTGGTGCTGGCCGGCTTCTTCGACGCCATGGCCACCATCATCGGGGTCGGTACCGAGGCGAAGCTCGCCGACGACAAGGGCCGGATGCCGGGCCTGTCCAAGGCGCTCTTCATCGACGGCGCCGGCGGTGCGATCGGCGGCGTGGCCGGCGGTTCCGGGCAGACGGTCTTCGTCGAATCGGCGACCGGGGTCGGGGAGGGCGCCCGCACCGGGCTCGCCTCCGTCGTCACCGGCCTGTTCTTCGCGGCCTGTCTCTTCTTCACCCCGCTCACGGCGATCGTGCCGGCCGAGGTGGCCTCCGCCGCCCTGGTCGTCATCGGCGCCATGATGATGCAGAACGCCCGCCACGTGGACTGGAGCGACCGTGCCGTCGCCATCCCGGTCTTCCTGACCGTGGTCCTGATGCCGTTCACGTACACCATCACCACCGGTGTGGCGGCAGGTGTCATCTCCTGGGTCGCGATCAAGGTCGCCCAGGGCCGGGCCCGCGAGGTCGGGGCCTTCATGTGGGGGCTGACGGTGATCTTCGTCGTCTACTTCGCCCTCCACCCGATCGAGAGCTGGCTGGGCGTCAGCTGACGCCCGTCCTCCGCACACATCCGTCAAGGAGACCGAGATGCTGGACATCGCCGAGGAGCTCGACCGGTGGGCCGGGCAGGGACGCGAATTCGCCGTGGCCACGGTCGTGGCCGTCGGTGGCAGCGCACCCAGGCAGCCGGGCGCCGCACTGGCCGTCGACCGTGACGGCACGGCGATCGGCTCGGTCTCCGGCGGGTGTGTGGAGGGCGCGGTGTACGAACTGTGCCAACAGGCCCTCGACGACGGCACCACCGTGCGGGAGCGGTTCGGCTACAGCGACGAGGACGCCTTCGCGGTCGGTCTGACCTGCGGCGGCATCATCGACATTCTGGTGACACCGGTGCGGGCGGACGACCCCGCCCGTCCGGTGTACGCCGCCGCGTTCGCCGCCGCCGCCCGGGGGGAGGCGGCGGCGGTCGCCCGGATCACCGAGGGACCCGCCGAACTCCTCGGCCGGCCCCTGCTGGTCCGCTCCGACGGCGCTCACGAGGGCGGGCTCGGGGGACACCCCGAGCTCGACCGCACCGCGGTGGCCGAGACCCGCGCCATGCTGGACGCGGGCCGCACCGGCAACGTCACCATCGGCGCCGACGGCTCGCAGTGCGGGCAGCCGCTGACCCTGCTCGTCGAGTCCAGCGTCCCGCCGCCCCGGATGATCGTGTTCGGGGCCATCGACTTCGCCGCGGCGCTGGTGCGGACCGGGAAGTTCCTCGGCTACCACGTCACGGTGTGCGACGCCCGGCCGGTCTTCGCCACGAAGGCACGGTTCCCGGACGCGGACGAGCTGGTCGTCGACTGGCCGCACCGCTACCTCGCCGGCACCGGCGTCGACGCCCGCACCGTCCTGTGCGTGCTCACCCATGACGCCAAGTTCGATGTCCCGCTCCTGGAAGCGGCGTTGAAGCTGCCGGTCGCCTACGTCGGCGCGATGGGCTCGCGCCGCACCCACCTGGAGCGCAACGACCGGCTGCGCGAGGCGGGCGTCACCGAACTCGAACTGGCCCGGCTGCACTCGCCGATCGGCCTGGACCTCGGCGCCCGTACGCCGGAGGAGACCGCCCTGTCGATCGCCGCCGAGATCGTCGCCGACCGGCGCGGCGGCAGCGGCGTACCGCTGACCGGCGCGCACACCCCGATCCATCACAGCGGGGCCCTGGCGCCCGCCGGGCGCATCGCCTCCGTGGCCTGAACCCGCCCCCGCGGGGCAGCCGCGCCGACCGGCGGGTTGCCGCCACGGCGCATTCACGCCAGGGGTGAATCGCACCGCAGCCGCCGATTTACCGGTAGATCAGCTGCATGACACTCACTGCCTCCACCGCCTTCCTCCGGGCGAGACCCGCTCGGGCGGGGCGCAGGGCCCTGCTCATAGCGACCTCGGTCGCCCTGGTGAGCGGCGCGCTGCTTCCCGCCACGGGCGCCGCCGCGGCCACCGGCCGGCCCCCGTCCACCGGTCACCCGGCTGTCCCGGTCAAGCAGTACGACATCACCCTGCTCACCGGTGACGTCGTGCACTACGCCGACGGCGCCGGAAAGCAGGACACCGTCACCGTGGACCGCCCCGACGGCGCGGCGGGCGGCGTGCACGTCCAGCAGGCGGGCGACGACATCTACGTCCTGCCCGACGAGGCGGCGTCCCTGATCGCAGCCGGCAAGCTGGACCGCCGGCTCTTCGACGTCACCGCGCTGGCGAAGACGGGCTACGACGACGCGAGGTCCGGCGGCATCCCGCTCATCGCCACCTACCCGGCGAGCAAGGCCCGTTCGCTGCCCGCCGCACCCCGGGGCAGCAGGACGGTCCGCCGGCTGGCGAGCATCCACGGCGCGGCGCTGAAGGCGGCCAAGGCCACCACCCGCGCCTTCTGGGACGACATCGTCACCACGCCCGCGGCCCGTTCGCTGGACAAGGGCATCGCGAAGCTCTGGCTCGACGGCCGGGTCGAGGCCGCGCTGAAGGACTCCGTCCCGCAGGTCAACGCCCCGCAGGCGTGGGCCGCCGGCTACGACGGCAAGGGCTCCAAGGTCGCCGTCCTGGACACCGGAATCGACGCCGATCACCCGGACGTCAAGGACCGCGTCCTGGAGTCGAAGAGCTTCGTGCCCGGCGAGGAGGTCGACGACAAGAACGGCCACGGCACGCACGTCGCGTCCACCATCGCGGGCTCCGGCGCCGCGTCCGACGGCCTCAACAAGGGCGTCGCCCCCGCCGCTGATCTGATCGTCGGCAAGGTGCTGAGCGACGAGGGCTCCGGCGCGGACTCCGGGATCATCGAGGCGATGGAGTGGGCCAAGGCGGAAGGCGCCGACGTCGTCTCCATGAGCCTGGGCTCCAGCGTTCCCGACGACGGCTCCGACCCGATGTCGCAGGCCGTCGACTCCCTCTCGGCCGACGGCGGCCCGCTCTTCGTGATCGCGGCGGGCAATGCCTACGGCGCGGGCACCATCGGCTCTCCGGGATCGGCGGACAAGGCGCTCACCATCGCCGCCGTCGACAAGCAGGACAACCGCGCGGACTTCTCCTCCATGGGCCCGCTGACCCGCAGCTACGGCCTGAAGCCCGACCTCTCCGCGCCCGGCGTCGACATCAACGCCGCCGCCTCGCAGTCGGTCCCGGGCATCGAGGGCATGTACCAGTCGATGTCCGGCACGTCGATGGCCACGCCCCATGTCGCGGGCGCGGCAGCCATCGTGAAGCAGCGTCACCCCGACTGGTCCGGTCAGCGCGTCAAGGACGCGCTGATGACCTCGTCGAAGGGACTGCCGGACTACACGCCGTACGAGCAGGGCACCGGCCGGCTCGACGTCAAGGCGGCGATCGACACCACGATCGAGGCCACCGGATCCGTCGCGGTCGCGTCCTACGACTGGCCGCACTCCACCTCCGATCCGGTCGCCGAGCGCACCATCACCTACCGCAACACCGGTGACAAGGACGTCACGCTGGACCTGGCGACCGACACGGACGCCGACGCCTACACGCTGTCGGAGAAGCAGCTGACCGTCCCGGCCGGTTCGACCGCGGAGGCCGTCCTCTCGCTCGACCCGGAGAAGGTCGCGAACAACACCACCTTCTCCGGGCAGGTCGTGGCCAAGGACGCCTCCGGCGCCACCGTCGCGCACACCGGCTTCGCGCTCAACAAGGAGCAGGAGCTCTACGACCTGAAGATCGAGCTGCGCGATCGCGCGGGCAAGCCGATGGACGGACAGGTCGTCATCGCCGCCCTGGGCGACGAGAACCTCGGCGTCGTCGCCGTCCCCGGTGACACCACGCTGCGGCTGCCGCCGGGCAACTACACCGCCTGGACCGCCGCCGACGTCAAGGGCGACACCGCCGACTCGCAGGCCCTCGCCTTCCTGGCGGCCCCCGAGATCATTCTCGACAAGTCGACGAAGGTCACCCTCGACGCCTCCAAGGCCCACAAGGTCAGCGTGAGGACGCCGAAGGAGACCGAGAACCGCCAGCTGCGCTACGACATGGCGCGCACCGCACCGGACGGCACCGTCCAGCGCGACGCGTACCAGATCCCGCTGACGTACGACCAGTTGTGGGCGAGCCCGACCAAGAAGGTCACCCAGGGCAGCTTCTCCTTCCTGACCCGCTGGCGGCAGGGCGAGAAGCTGATCGACCTGACGGCCGGCGGCCGTGATGTGCCGGTGACCGTGCAGGGCGGTTCGCCCGTCGCGGAGGACAGTGACAAGAAGCTCGGCAGCGTCTTCGCGGGCGACGGCGCCGCCGCCGACTACCGGGGCATCGACGCCAGGGGCAAGGCCGTCGTGATCCGCAGCAGTTCCGAGGTGCCGCCCGCCGACCGGCTCGCGGCCGCGGTCGCGGCCGGGGCCAAGGCGCTCTTCGTCGTCAACCAGGGCGACGGCGTGCTGATGGAGTCGTACACCGACTACGGCACCACGGCGGCCATCCCCGTCGCATCCGTGCAGCGGCTGGCCGGCGAGCAACTGGTCAAGGCCGCCAGGGGCCGTAAGAAGGTGACCGTCGAGCAGCGGAAGTTCGCGCGCTACGTGTACGACCTGGTCGACCGCCACGACGGCACCGTCCCGGACCGCTCGCTGGCCTTCGCCCCGTCCACCCGTGAGCTGGCGAAGGTGGAGAACACCTTCTACGGCAACCGCGACGTCGTCGGCGGCGGCTTCCGCTACGACATCCCCGACTACGGTCCGGGCATCGGCTTCGAGGAGTACGAGAAGTTCCCCGGCACCCGTACCGAGTGGGTCACCCCGCTGCCCGGCGACTCCTTCTGGTACGAGAACCACTCGGTCCTCAACGACGCGGGGACGGACACCGCGCTGGAGGAGCGCAGCGGGAACATGGACTACCGGGCCGGCCGGAACTACACGGACTCGTGGTTCGCACCGGTCAGCCACCCGCGACTGGGCACCGGCTACTGGGGTCCGTTCCGCTCCTCGTACAACGACATCCAGTTCAACATCACGCCGTGGACGGACTCCGGCGACGGTCATTCCGGTTCCATGCCCGACAAGGAGTACGACACCGGCACCGTCGCCTTCTTCCAGGGCGACACGCAGCTCGCCAAGACGGCCGGCCGCGCGGGCTACGCCTGGGACCTCTCGCCCGAGAAGCTCCCCTACCGGCTGGCGCTCGACGCCTCGCGCGACGCGGGGGTCTGGAAGACCTCGGTCCGCACGCACACCGAGTGGAACTTCCTCTCCGGTGCACTCGACCCGTCAGGACCGGCGCAGGCCGACATCCCGCTCCTCCAGCTGGACTACGACGTCAGGACCGACCTGGCCGGTGATGTGAAGGCCGGGAAGTCCACCGAGATCGGTCTCTCGTCCACCACGCAGGAGTGGCTGGACGGCGCGGTGAAGGCGACGAAGGCCTCGTTGTCCGTCAGCTACGACGACGGGAGGAGCTGGAGCGCGGTGCAGCTGAAGAAGAACTCGGCCGGCTCCTGGACGGCCCGGTTCAAGACCCCGAAGAAGGGCGCCACCGCGGTCTCGCTGAAGGCACACGCGGAGGCCGGCGACGGTCTCGCCGTGGACCAGGAGATCATCCGGGCCTTCGGCCTGAAGTGACCTGCTGAGGTCCCCTCT
>NZ_JBHVWF010000143.1:0-20459 GCF_042882365.1 Streptomyces sp. NPDC058221
CGCCCCCACCGGCCCCCGTGGTCCGCGCGCGGCCCAGGGCGGCGCACACCACGACCCGGGGGGCCGCCCCCCACCCTTCGTTATTGGGCTGGGGGCCGCGGCGCCCCGGGCCGCCGCGGCCGACTGTTTGCGGGCCGTATCGTTGAGTACGCCGCACTCGTCACCGTCCATGCAGAAAGGCGCCGCGCAATGGTGCAGATCAAGACCCCCGAGCAGATCGCGAAGATGCGTGAGGCGGGGCTGGTGGTCGCTGCCATTCACGCGGCGACCCGAGAGGCCGCGGTGCCCGGCGCCACCACGCGGGACCTGGACCAGGTCGCACGCAAGGTGATCGCCGACCACGGCGCGAAGTCGAACTTCCTGGGCTACGGCGGGTTCCCCGCGACGATCTGCACCTCGGTCAACGAGGTCGTCGTGCACGGCATCCCGGACGACAAGACCGTCCTCAAGGACGGCGACATCATCTCCATCGACGCCGGCGCGATCATCGACGGCTGGCACGGCGACGCCGCGTACACCGCCTTCGTCGGTACCGGTCACGCTCCGGAGCTCGTGGAGCTGTCCCGGGTGACCGAGGAGTCGATGTGGGCCGGTATCGCCGCGATGAAGGTGAACAACCGCCTGCTCGACATCTCGAAGGCGATCGAGTCCTACATCCGGCGCCAGCCGCGTCCCTCGACCGGCAAGTACGGGATCGTCGAGGACTACGGCGGCCACGGCATCGGCACCGAGATGCACATGGACCCGCACCTGCTGAACTACGTCTCCCGCAAGCGCGGCAAGGGCATCAAGCTGGTGCCGGGAGTCTGCCTGGCGATCGAGCCGATGGTCTCCCTCGGCACGGCCCGCACCGAGGTGCTCGCCGACGAGTGGACCGTCATCACGACCGACGGCAGCCGGTCCTCCCACTGGGAGCACTCCATCGCCCTCACGGAGCAGGGCCCGCTGGTGCTGACCGCACCGGACTGCGGCCGGGAGAAGCTCGCGCAGTACGGCATTGAGGCGGCACCCGACCCCCTGGGGTGATTGGGGGCCACCAGGAGGTCTAAGGATCTCCCGCGGTGGGCAAACTTGACGGATTCGTCTTTTGGAGTCCGCTGACGTAGACTGACTCGTCGGCTCTCGTGCATCCGTGTGTCCGCATACGGCGAGCGAGAGACGATCAAGGTAGCCGATTCGAAAGGCGAAGCGTGGCCAAGAAGCAAGGTGCCATCGAAATTGAGGGCACCGTGATCGAGTCTCTCCCGAACGCCATGTTCAGGGTGGAGCTCCAGAACGGTCACAAGGTCCTCGCGCACATCTCCGGCAAGATGCGGATGCACTACATCCGAATCCTCCCGGACGACCGGGTCGTCGTGGAGCTCTCCCCGTACGACCTGACGCGTGGCCGGATCGTCTACCGCTACAAGTAGATCTTGCCCACATTCCGTTTCGGCGGGGTGCTGGCACTGACCCGGAGAACCTGACATCCCATGAAGGTCAAGCCGAGCGTCAAGAAGATCTGCGACAAGTGCAAGGTGATCCGCCGTCACGGTCGGGTCATGGTCATCTGCGACAACCTGCGCCACAAGCAGCGCCAGGGCTGACGCACGACCCCCTGCATCTCGCAGTACTTCGCGCGACGCACGTAAACGTACATACGCAGTGCCCGTCCAAGCCACGGCTGACGACACCTCCGGCGGGGGCCGGAGACCCGGGCGTACCACCTGCTCCGAGTGAGCGGTCGGCGGTCGGGAGCGGCACTGCGGAAGACCCCCGAAATAACAACTGGAGCCATTGAATGGCACGCGTTTCAGGTGTTGACATCCCGCGCGAAAAGCGCGTGGAGGTTGCCCTCACCTACGTCTTCGGTATCGGGCGCACCCGGTCCAAGGAGATCCTCGCCACTACCGGCGTGAACCCGAACACCCGCGTTCGTGACCTGGCCGAAGAGGACCTGGTCAAGATCCGCGAGTACGTGGACGCCAACCTCCGCACCGAGGGTGACCTCCGCCGCGAGATCCAGGGCGACATCCGCCGCAAGATCGAGATCGGCTGCTACCAGGGCATTCGTCACCGCCGTGGTCTGCCGGTGCACGGTCAGCGCACCAGCACGAACGCGCGTACCCGCAAGGGCCCGCGTCGCGCGATCGCCGGTAAGAAGAAGCCGGGCAAGAAGTAGTCCTCAGCGGACGCACTGCGAACGTCCGGGTCACCGGGCATCCGCAGCATCCAGCGGTCTTCGCTGTAGGACCGATCACCTCCCCTCTCCATCTGGAGTAAAGACATGCCCCCCAAGGGTCGTCAGGGCGCAGCCAAGAAGGTGCGTCGCAAGGAAAAGAAGAACGTCGCTCACGGCCACGCGCACATCAAGAGCACGTTCAACAACACCATCGTCTCGATCACGGACCCCTCGGGCAACGTGATCTCCTGGGCCTCCGCCGGCCACGTCGGCTTCAAGGGCTCGCGCAAGTCCACCCCCTTCGCCGCGCAGATGGCCGCCGAGTCGGCCGCCCGCCGCGCGCAGGAGCACGGCATGCGCAAGGTTGACGTCTTCGTGAAGGGTCCGGGCTCCGGCCGCGAGACCGCGATCCGTTCCCTCCAGGCCACGGGCCTGGAGGTCGGTTCGATCCAGGACGTCACCCCGACGCCGCACAACGGCTGCCGTCCGCCGAAGCGTCGCCGCGTCTGATCCGTCACGGCCGGTGACGGCCGTGCGTCAGTAGCGTGGGTACGGGCGGTATGCCCCCTACGGGGGTGTGCCGCCCGTATCCTTGTTTCATCTGTCGGGCGTCAAATAGTGGGCGCCCACGACTGAAGGATTCACACATGCTTATCGCTCAGCGTCCGTCGCTGACCGAAGAGGTCGTTGACGAGTTCCGCTCGCGGTTCGTCATCGAGCCGCTGGAGCCGGGCTTCGGCTACACGCTCGGCAACTCTCTTCGCCGTACGCTCCTCTCCTCGATCCCGGGCGCCGCTGTCACCAGCATCCGGATCGACGGTGTCCTGCACGAGTTCACCACCGTGCCGGGCGTCAAGGAGGACGTCACCGACCTCATCCTCAACATCAAGCAGCTGGTCGTCTCCTCGGAGCACGACGAGCCGGTCGTGATGTACCTGCGCAAGCAGGGCCCCGGCCTGGTCACCGCTGCCGACATCGCCCCGCCGGCCGGTGTCGAGGTCCACAACCCGGACCTCGTCATGGCGACGCTGAACGGCAAGGGCAAGCTGGAGATGGAGCTGACCGTCGAGCGCGGTCGCGGCTACGTCTCCGCCGTCCAGAACAAGCAGGTGGGCCAGGAGATCGGCCGTATTCCGGTCGACTCCATCTACTCGCCGGTGCTCAAGGTCACGTACAAGGTCGAGGCGACCCGTGTCGAGCAGCGCACCGACTTCGACAAGCTGATCGTCGACGTCGAGACCAAGCAGGCCATGCGTCCCCGTGACGCCATGGCGTCGGCCGGTAAGACCCTGGTCGAGCTGTTCGGTCTGGCGCGCGAGCTCAACATCGACGCCGAGGGCATCGACATGGGCCCGTCGCCGACGGACGCCGCGCTCGCTGCCGATCTGGCGCTGCCGATCGAGGAGCTGGAGCTCACGGTCCGCTCGTACAACTGCCTCAAGCGCGAGGGCATCCACTCCGTGGGTGAGCTCGTGGCCCGTTCCGAGGCCGATCTGCTCGACATCCGCAACTTCGGTGCGAAGTCGATCGACGAGGTCAAGGCGAAGCTGGCCGGTATGGGCCTGGCGCTGAAGGACTCGCCTCCCGGCTTCGACCCGACCGCCGCGGCTGACGCCTTCGGCGCGGACGACGACGCGGATGCCGGTTTCGTGGAGACCGAGCAGTACTGAGTCGCCTCCGGCTGGGGTACCCGGTTTCGCTGGGTGCCCCGGACCGGGCGAGGGCTTTGTCCTCAAGCGCCGGACGGGCTGGATTTCGGCTCGGCGAGCTCGATTTGGCTCGGGGGCTCGGAATCGAGCTCATCCGGCACCTGGACTTCCGTGTGGCGACCGCCTCACGGGAACTGACACCGGTACCTGATACGGCCGGTGCAGCACACAAGGAGAAATACCATGCCTCAGCCCGCCAAGGGCGCCCGTCTGGGCGGCAGCGCTGCGCACGAGAAGCTTCTTCTCAACAACCTTGCGAAGTCGCTGTTCGAGCACGGCCGCATCACCACGACCGAGGCCAAGGCCCGCCGCCTGCGTCCGGTCGCCGAGCGTTTCATCACCAAGGCGAAGAAGGGCGACATCCACAACCGTCGCCTGGTGCTGCAGTCGATCACGGACAAGGGCATCGTGCACACGCTCTTCACCGAGATCGCCCCGCGGTACGAGAACCGCCCCGGTGGTTACACCCGTATCACCAAGATCGGCAACCGTCGTGGCGACAACGCCCCGATGGCCGTCATCGAGCTGGTCGAGGCCCTGACCGTGGCGCAGGCTGCCACCGGTGAGGCCGAGGCCGCCACGAAGCGTGCGGTCAAGGAAGACGCCCTCAAGAAGGACGAGACCCCGGTCGAGTCCGTCGAGGACGCCAAGCCGGCCGAGGCCGACGAGGAGTCCAAGGACGCCTGAGCGTTCTGAGACCTCTGGACGGGCCCGCATCACCCTTCGGGGCGGTGCGGGCCCGTTCCGCTGTGTACGGATCTTGAGAGGACCGCTGGTGTGAGTGACGTGGTGGAGCCCGGCTTCGTACGGGTGCGGCTGGACCTGGCCTATGACGGCAAGGACTTCTCGGGCTGGGCGAAGCAGACCAGCCGGCGGACCGTCCAGGGGGAGATCGAGGACGCCCTGCGCACCGTGACCCGCTCCTCGCGGACGTACGACCTGACCGTGGCCGGGCGTACCGATGCCGGGGTGCACGCCCGTGGGCAGGTCGCGCACGTGGACCTGCCGGCCGAGGTGTGGGCCGAGCACGCGGACAAGCTGCTGCGGCGGATGGCCGGGCGGATGGCTCCCGATGTGCGGATCATGCGGATCGAGGAGGCGCCGGCGGGGTTCAACGCACGCTTCTCGGCGCTGTGGCGCAGGTACGCGTACCGGGTGGCGGACCGGCCGGGCGGTGTCGACCCGCTGATCCGGGGTCATGTCCTGTGGCACGACCGGCCGTTGGATGTCGCCGCGATGAACGAGGCGGCGGCGCTGATGACCGGGGAGCACGACTTCGCCGCGTACTGCAAGAAGCGCGAGGGCGCGACCACCATCCGTACGCTGCAGAAGCTGAGTTGGGTACGGGACGAGGCGTCCGGTGTGCTGACGGCGACCGTGCAGGCCGACGCGTTCTGCCACAACATGGTGCGGGCGCTGATCGGCGCCGCACTGTTCGTGGGGGACGGGCGGCGTCCGGCGGCATGGCCGGCCGAGGTGCTCGCGGCCCGGGTGCGGGACCCCGGGGTGCATGTGGTGCGGCCGCACGGGCTGACGCTGGAGGAAGTCGCCTACCCGGCCGACGAGTTGCTGGCGGCACGGGCCGTCGAGGCCCGTAACGTGCGGACGCTGCCGGGAGCCGGCTGCTGCTGAGACGGGCCGGCCGGTGCGGGGTCAGGCGGTCATACGCCTGCGCCGCCGCACCGCGCCCGTGAGGACCGTCGCCACGTGCAGGGCCGCGCCGCTCAGCAGCGTGGAGCGGAACCAGCCGATCCCCGGGCTCCACCAGGCGAAGACCGCGGCGGGGACGAGGACCAGCAGCATCAGGATCCGGTAGAGCCACCAGCGGGGCCCGCGCGGGGGGCGGGGCTCGGGCGGGTGACCGCCGCCGGTGGAGATCGTGTCGCGCATCCCCGCCAGCAGCCCGCGCCGGGGAAGCACCCTGGCCCCGGGGAGCGCGCCGAGGATCTCGGTGTCCCCGCCGAAGCCCGGTGGCAGGGGCGGCAGGCCGAGAGCCGTCACCAGGCCCTCCTGGTGCCCGGCCGGGTCGCCGGTGGAGCGCAGGATGTGGGCCAGCGGGCGCGGGTCGGCCCGCTGGTAGAGGTGCGCGAGTGTCTGCGCGGTGGCCCGGACCTCGGCGTGGTCGGGGGCCGGGGACTCGGTGTCCCAGGTGTGCGTGGCGCGCGTCCGGCCCCGGTGGAGGGCGGTGATGCTGCTGTGGCCCGGGGTGCGGTGCAGGACCAGGGCCGGCCAGCTCTCGCCGGTCGTGACGGTCTCGGCCGCCGACGTCAGGGGCTCATCGGAGAGCAGCGCCGTGCGCCGGCTGCGGGTCGCCTCCGGGACCAGCTCGACATAGCTGGAGCCCTCGCCTGCCGGGGCCGTGCGCAGCGAGAAGCCGCTGAGCAGCGCGGCCTGGGCGACCTCGGCCGGGGGAGCGGACACGATCGCGACCGCGCGCGGTGCCAGCTCCGCCCAGTCCGGGGCGTCCGTGACGGGCGGCTCGGGCGGGCGGCCGAACAGCGGGACCCGGGAGGCGAGAACCAGCCGGACGTCCGAGCGGGCCTCGACGAACTGCGCGCGGGGGTCGCCGAGCCGGACCCACGGGAACTCCGTCGCGTGGACGCCGATGGCCCGGAAGACGTCGAGGGCCTCGGCCGGCCGCTCACCCAGGATCAGCATCAGGGCCAGCTCGTTGCGGAAGCCGGCCGCCTCGCGCTCGCCCGCGGGGTAGACGGAGGAGAGCTCCAGGGCCCGGGTGAGCGCCGCCGCGGTCTCGGGGCCGTACGGACCGGGGCCGTCGGGGTCGTCGTTCCCGGAGAGCCGGTACTCCAGCGCCGCCCGGAGCGGCAGGGCGTGCAGCTTCGAGCCGGGCGGGGCCGAGGCCGCCACCCGCTCCGCGTACCGGAACATCTCCTCGTGCGAGCCGTACCACTTGGCGTACAGGTACTGCAGGGCCTGCTCGTGGCAGCCGAAGTGGTGCGGGTCGCGGGCCTCGGCCTCGGCGAGATACGCGTCGAAGACCTCGCGCGGGGCCTGGATCCCGCGGGCGTGCGTGAGGGCGATGCGCCAGGGGACCGGGTCGGCGGGATTGGCCTCGGCCGCGGCACCGATCACCGGTACGGCATCCTCCAGGAGCGCGAAGAAGGCCTGGAACTGGTCGTGCTCCACGTCCTTGGCCCGGGCGGCCGTCCGTACGCGCCAGGCCCGGTGCAGATGGAAGTCGGCCACCGCGAGGAGCGCGTCCGGGTCCCCGGGCGACTCCTGGAGCCAGTTCTCCAGCCAGCCGTCGTGGTGCAGCGCCGTCCGGGCCAGCCGGCTCACGTACGCGTCCCGGCGCTCCCACTGGGCGTGCGTCCGCGTCGCGGCCAGCAGCTCCGCCGCCGGTGCGTGGTCCCCGGCGACGGCCGCGGCGACGGCGGCGCGCAGCGTGGCGTCCGGCGGGTCCAGCACCACGGCCTCGTCGGGCGCCAGGTCGGTGCCGACGGCATCGCGGTGGCGCAGGATGCGCAGGAAGGCGATCGGGAAGACGGGGCGCACAGGGCAGGTCAGGTGGTGGAGGCGGTGGCCGCCGCCGAGGCCTGGACCTCGCCGCGGTGGCGGATCTGCCGGAACGTGAAGTTCGTCAGGTCGTCACCGACGGCGAACACGTTCTTGTCGGCCTTGGTGACGTTCTTCCCGCTGGTGAAGCCGCCGACCGTGAAGTAGGCGTACCGGCCGTAGGAGTTGGCCGTGCGACGGCAGAAGGCGCCGCCCCGGCAGAACGTGGGCACACCCGAGCCGCTCAGCGACGCCAGGCCGCCGCTTGCCTGCTGGACGGTCTTCTTGGCCTGGGCCTCGGTCTCGAACACCGCGAGTCCGATGGTCACGGCCACCCCGCTGCGGCTGTACGTGGCACGGATGACCTGGTCGCAGCCGTTGTTCGCGAGGACCGAGCCGAGTGCGCCCTGCGTGGTGGCCGCGCACTTCGTGGTGCGGTGCGTGGCGCCCTTGGCGTAGACGCGGTCGCCCATCTTCAGCTGCTTGCCGGGGAAGAAGGAGTCGACCGTGACGGCCGCCCGGTCCTTCTTCACATCGGATATGTAGTCCTTCGGGTCGGGTGGTGGCGGCGGCGCGACCGAGGAGAACGACGGCTCCGGCTGGGCGGTCTCGCTCGGGAGATCGGTCGCCGACGGCAGCTGGCTCGCGTCCTTCCCGCCGGACGCGGCGGTGTCGTCCTTGCCGGTCGAGATGACCGCGGTGGCCACGATGGCGGCGATGGCGGCGGTGGCCAGCGCGCCCCCGCCGATCATCAGCCACCTCTTGCGCCTGGCCCGCGCGGCGGACGCCTCGGCCATCGCCGCCCAGTCCGGAGTCCCGTTGTCCCCCGGCCCCACCGGCCCCCAGGAGGGCCCCCCTTGCCCAAAGCTCATGCCGCGAATCCTAGACGCAACCGAAACCGGTTGGGCCAGGGCTTCGCTGCCCGTGACAATGCTGTGCATGGGACATCTTGAAGCAGGTCATCTCGAGTACTACCTACCGGACGGGCGGGTGCTGCTCGGCGATGCCTCTTTCCGCGTCGCGGACGGTGCCGTGGTCGCCCTCGTCGGAGCGAACGGCGCCGGGAAGACCACCCTGCTCCGGCTGATCGCGGGCGAGCTCCAGCCGCACGGCGGCTCGGTTTCGGTGAGCGGCGGGCTCGGCGTGATGCGGCAGTTCGTGGGCTCGGTGCGCGACGAGCGCACGGTGCGTGACCTGCTGGTCTCCGTCGCCCAGCCGCGTATCCGCGAAGCGGCGCAGGCCGTCGACCGGGCCGAGGAGCTGATTCTCACCGTCGACGACGAGGCCGCGCAGATGACGTACGCGCAGGCGCTCAGCGACTGGGCGGAGGTGCGCGGGTACGAGGCCGAGACCGTCTGGGACATGTGCACGATGGCCGCGCTGGGCATCCCGTACGAGAAGGCGCAGTGGCGCGAGGTGCGCACGCTGTCCGGCGGTGAGCAGAAGCGGCTGGTGCTGGAGGCGCTGCTGCGCGGGCCCGACGAGGTCCTGCTGCTCGACGAGCCGGACAACTATCTGGACGTCCCCGGCAAGCGGTGGCTGGAGGAGAAGCTGAAGGAGACCCGTAAGACGGTCCTCTTCGTCTCCCACGACCGGGAGCTGCTCTCCCGGGCCGCCGAGAAGATCGTCAGCGTGGAGCCCAGCCCGGCCGGCAGCGACGTGTGGACGCACGGCGGCGGATTCGGCACCTACCACCAGGCCCGCAAGGAACGGTTCGCCCGCTTCGAGGAGCTGCTGCGCCGCTGGCAGGAGGAGCACGCCCGGCTCAAGGCGCTCGTCCTGCGGCTGCGGCAGCAGGCGGCGAACAGCCCGGACATGGCGAACCGCTACCACGCGATGCAGACCCGCTTCAAGAAGTTCGAGGACGCGGGGCCCCCGCCGGAGCCGCCGCGCGAGCAGGACATCAGGATGCGGCTGCGCGGCGGCCGGACCGGGGTGCGGGCGGTGACCTGCAAGAACCTGGAGCTGACCGGCCTGATGAAGCCGTTCGACCTGGAGATCTTCTACGGGGAGCGGGTCGCCGTCCTCGGATCCAACGGGTCGGGGAAGTCGCACTTCCTGCGGCTGCTGGCCGGTGAGCAGGTGACCCACACGGGGGAGTGGAAGCTCGGAGCGAGGGTGGTCCCCGGCCACTTCGCGCAGACCCACGCCCATCCGGAGCTGCTCGGCAAGACCCTCGTCGAGATCCTGTGGACGGAGCACGCCAAGGACCGGGGCGGTGCGATGTCGGTGCTGCGGCGGTACGAGCTGGAGCGGCAGGGGGACCAGCCGTTCGAGAAGCTGTCCGGCGGGCAGCAGGCGCGGTTCCAGATTCTGCTCCTGGAGCTGGCCGGCACGACGGCGCTGCTGCTGGACGAGCCGACGGACAACCTGGACCTGGAGTCGGCGGAGGCGCTGCAGGACGGGCTCGAGGTGTACGACGGCACGGTGATGGCCGTCACGCACGACCGGTGGTTCGCAAAGTCCTTCGACCGGTATCTGGTCTTCGGCTCGGACGGGGTCGTCCGGGAGACGACGGAGCCGGTGTGGGACGAGCGGCGGGTGTCGCGGGTGCGGTGACGCTTGGCGGGTGCGGGGTTCCGGGGCGCGGGTCTTTTGTCCTCAATCGCCGGACGGGCTTGGTTGTGCGGGTGCCCCCGCAGGGCGCTGTGTCCCGGTGGGTGGGGGTCCGCCGTGCGTCTGTGACAGTCGTTTCACTGGCGTGCAGGCGCGGGTGATGCAAGGGGTGGGGACGTGCAGGGGAGTCCCCGCAGGAAATGGCGTACGACCCGGGTCCCTCTCGGACCCGGGTGAACACGCCATTTCTGAGGAGACGCCCCGGAGGGGCACCGCCCCCCACCCACCGCGCAAGGGCGCACCCCGCGGGGGCACCCGCACACATCAAGCCCGTCCGGCGATTGAGGACGGAACCGCCCGCCCCGGGGGCCCGGAACCCCGCGTGCCTGCCCGGCCGAGGGTGACGTTTTGACCCGTCCGGGGCGGGCCGGGTACTGTCGAGGATTGTTATACGTATTGGCTTCGTCGTTCTCACGCGAAGGGCCCTTACGTAGGTTCTCTGGAGCAGTTACCAGTGGCTCGCATACGGGCAGCGTCCCCGGCATTGTGAGCCCCAGCTGCATATCGCTTCAGAGGTGCCGTGTGTCTGGACCCCATCCACTGAAGAAGCGAAGGCTACGAAGTGCGTACGTACAGCCCCAAGCCCGGCGATGTCACTCGCCAGTGGCACATCATTGACGCCGAGGACATCGTCCTCGGTCGTCTCGCCACCACGGCTGCGAACCTTCTCCGAGGCAAGCACAAGGCGATTTACGCCCCCCACATGGACATGGGCGACTTCGTCATCATCATCAACGCCGAGAAGGTCCACCTCTCCGGCAACAAGAAGACCCAGAAGATGGCCTACCGCCACTCCGGGTTCCCGGGTGGTCTGCGCTCCGTCCGCTACGACGAGCTGCTCGAGAAGAACCCCGAGAAGGCTGTCGAGAAGGCCATCAAGGGCATGATCCCCAAGAACACTCTGGGTCGCCAGATGATCTCGAAGCTCAAGGTCTACGCGGGTGACCAGCACCCGCACGCTGCCCAGCAGCCGGTCCCGTTCGAGATCACCCAGGTCGCGCAGTAGTTCCGGCCTCCCCCTAAGACGTACAGAAAGATCTGAGGAGAATCGTGGCCGAGACCACTGCAGAGACGCCCGTCGAGGGCACCGAGGTCACCGAGGGCGAAGAGACCTTCGCCGAGGTGACCACCTTCGAGTCCGAGGTGCCCGTCGAGGGCGAGTACACCTCCGAGTCGCTCGTGGGCCGCTTCGGCGACCCGCAGCCGGCGGCTGGCCTTGGCCGTCGCAAGAACGCCATCGCCCGCGTCCGGATCGTTCCGGGCACCGGCAAGTGGAAGATCAACGGTCGCACCCTTGAGGACTACTTCCCCAACAAGGTGCACCAGCAGGAAGTCAACGAGCCCTTCAAGGTGCTCGAGCTGGACAACCGCTACGACGTCATCGCCCGCATCTCGGGTGGCGGCGTCTCGGGTCAGGCCGGTGCCCTGCGCCTCGGCGTCGCCCGCTCGCTCAACGAGGCGGACGAGGACAACAACCGCGCCACGCTGAAGAAGGCCGGCTTCCTCTCCCGCGACGACCGTGCGGTCGAGCGCAAGAAGGCCGGTCTCAAGAAGGCCCGTAAGGCCCCGCAGTACAGCAAGCGCTAAACCGCCTGCTCATCCGCGTTACACGTTCGCCCCGGCGGCACACCTCGTGCTGCCGGGGCGTTCGTTTATTGACAGCCTCGGGCATATAACGGCATAAGACGTTCATACGCCCGTTGTATGCCTGGTTTGATTTTGCGTTTCGGAGCACCTTCGGAGGACACCAGTGGGACGACTCTTCGGCACGGACGGCGTGCGCGGTGTCGCCAATGCGGATCTGACGGCCGAGCTCGCGCTCGGTCTGTCGGTCGCTGCGGCGCACGTACTGGCCGAGGCAGGCACCTTCGAGGGCCATCGGGCGACGGCCGTGGTCGGCCGGGACCCGCGCGCCTCCGGAGAGTTCCTGGAGGCGGCCGTGGTGGCGGGTCTCGCCAGCGCGGGCGTCGACGTCCTGCGCGTCGGCGTGCTGCCGACCCCGGCCGTGGCCTACCTCACCGGTGCGCTCGGCGCCGACATCGGCGTGATGCTCTCCGCGAGCCACAACGCCATGCCGGACAACGGGGTCAAGTTCTTCGCCCGCGGCGGCCACAAGCTCGCCGACGAGCTGGAGGACCGCATCGAGACGGTCTACGAGCAGCACCGCACGGGCGAGCCGTGGGCCCGTCCCACCGGCGCCGGTGTGGGCCGCATCAGCGACTACGCCGAGGGCTTCGACCGCTACGTCGCTCACCTCATCGGCGTACTGCCCAACCGGCTCGACGGGCTCAAGGTCGTCCTGGACGAGGCGCACGGCGCCGCCGCCCGCGTCTCGCCCGAGGCGTTCGCCCGGGCCGGCGCCGAGATCGTCACGATCGGCGCCGAGCCGGACGGCCTGAACATCAACGACGGCTGCGGTTCCACGCACCTGGAGCTGCTGCGCGCCGCCGTCGTCGAGCACGGCGCCGACCTCGGCATCGCGCACGACGGCGACGCCGACCGCTGCCTGGCCGTGGACGCCGCGGGCAAGGAGATCGACGGCGACCAGATCCTGGCCGTCCTCGCCCTCGCCATGCGCGACGCCGGACAGCTGCGCAAGGGCACCGTCGTCGGCACCGTGATGTCGAACCTCGGGTTCAAGATCGCCATGGAGCGCGAGGGCATCGAGCTCGTCCAGACCGCCGTCGGCGACCGTTACGTGCTGGAGTCGATGAAGTCCGAGGGCTACGCCCTGGGCGGCGAGCAGTCCGGCCACGTCATCGTCCTGGACCACGCCACGACCGGTGACGGCACGCTGACCGGCCTGATGCTGGCGGCCCGGGTCGCCGCCACCGGCCGCCCGCTCGCCGATCTGGCCGGGGTGATGGAGCGCCTGCCCCAGGTGCTCGTCAACGTGCCGGACGTCGACAAGTCCCGGGTCTCCACCTCCCCCGAGCTGGCCGTGGCCGTCGCCGAGGCCGAGCGCGAGCTGGGTGCCACCGGACGCGTGCTGCTGCGCCAGTCCGGCACCGAGCCGCTGGTACGGGTCATGGTCGAGGCCGCCGACATCGACCAGGCGCGCGCTGTGGCCGGCCGGCTGGCCGATGTGGTGAAGTCCGCGCTGGGATAGGCCGCAGGGGCGGGGCCGGGTGTGCGGATCTCCGCGTGCCCGGCCCCGTTCGCGTGCTCGGCGGGCTCAGCCCCGCCCGGGGCCCTGGCCCGTGCCCGGCGCCGCCGGTGGCCGCACGTTCGCCCGGCGGTGGCGGGCCGCCTGCCACAGTCCCTTCTGCAGCAGCAGCGTCAGCGTGCCCGCGAGCACGATCCCGCCGAGGTTCTCCAGCAGCTGCCGCGCGGAGCCGGACATCTGCGCGTAGTCGCTGTAGCTGAAGGCCACCGCCGCGTTGGCCGCGGCCGGCACGGTCGTCACCGAGATCGCGACACCGATCAGTGCCCCGGACTTCGCCGAGGTGAGCGACAGCGTCCCGGCGATGCCCGCGAGGAACGCCACCACGAACGACATCCAGTCGGGCTGCCAGACGAACGCCGTATTGGGCCGGTCCGCCTCGATCATCCCCGCGTCGAACAGCCCGAGGACGTCCATCAGCCAGGCGAAACCGGCCGTCAGCACCATCGCCACGGCGAAACCGCCGACCAGCGCCAGCAGCGACCGCCACACCAGCTGCGGGGCGCGCTGCACCAGGGCCGTGGAGATCCCGGCCAGCGGGCCGAACTCCGGGCCCACCGCCATCGCCCCCACGATCAGGATCGCGTTGTCGAGCATCACACCGCAGGCGGCCAGCATCGTCGCGACCGCGAGGAACGACACATAGGTGACGCTGAACGTCGACTCCTCGTGGGTCGCCTCCGTCAGCTCCTCCCACAGCACCGCGTCCGCACCCTCGCCCGGTGCCTCCCGCTCCGCCCGGTCGGCGCTCGTGGAGAGCGTCAGGTCCATGTTCTCGACGGTGATCGATCCGTACGCGTCGACGCCGAGCCCGCGCAACGCCCCGATCAGCTCGTCGCCCGCCTCCCGCGCCACGTCGCACATCACCACGTCGCCCACCGGGTCACGGGCCACCGCGGCCATCACCACGAGATGGGCGGTGCCGACGGTCCGCTCCAGCAGGGCCACCACCCCGTCCGTGCGGTCGGCGGGCACGATCAGGCGCAGATGCAGCACAACGGGCTCCTCGGGTGGGTCCTGCGCCTCAGAGCTTGCGCAGGGACAGCCGCTGGACCTTGTGGTCGGGGCCCTTGCGGAGCACCAGGGTGGCACGGCCCCGGGTCGGCGCGACGTTCTCCACGAGGTTCGGCTTGTTGATGGTCCGCCACATCGTCGCCGCGTACTCCATCGCCTCCGCCTCGGAGACCTGGGTGTACTTGCGGAAGTACGAGGACGGGTCCTGGAACGCCGTGGCGCGCAGCTTGCGGAAGCGGTTGAGGTACCAGGTCTCGATGTCCTCGGGCCGGGCGTCCACGTACACACTGAAGTCGAAGTAGTCGGCGAGTCCGACCCTGGTCCGGCCGTCCTTGCCGGGCAGTGCGGGCTGCAGCACGTTCAGCCCCTCGACGATGAGGATGTCCGGGCGCCGCACGGTGAGCCGCTCGCCCGGCACGATGTCGTAGATCAGGTGCGAGTAGACGGGCGCCGTCACCTCGTCCTTGCCCGCCTTGATGTCGGCGACGAAGCGGGTCAGGGCGCGCCGGTCGTACGACTCCGGGAAGCCCTTGCGCGACATCAGGCCGCGTGCGTGGAGCTCCTTCATCGGCAGCAGGAAGCCGTCCGTGGTCACCAGCTCCACCCGCGGGTGCTCCGGCCAGCGGGCCAGCAGCGCCTGGAGGATGCGGGCGCTGGTGGACTTGCCCACCGCGACACTGCCCGCGACCCCTATGACGAACGGGGTGCCGCGCTGCTCCCCGTGCCCGTTGCCCGCGTCCCCGAGGAAGGTGTTCAGAGCGCCGCGCAGCCCGGAGGTGGCCTGGACGTACAGATTGAGGAGGCGGGAGAGCGGGAGGTAGACGTCGCGCACCTCGTCGAGGTCGATGACGTCCCCGAGCCCGCGCAGCCGCTCCACCTCGTCGGCGGTCAGCGGCAGCGGCGTCTTGTCGCGCAGGGCGCTCCACTCCGCTCTGGAGAGGTCGACGTACGGCGTCGCGGCGTGCTCGGTGCGTCGGTTCGTGCTCCGTGTCGGCGAAGTGATCACAGGTTCATTGTTGCGGGAGTTCGAACGGAGCGGAGGGTGGGGTCGGTCACGTGGCGGACGCGCGGGGCCGGGCCTGGTCCCTCGGGGCCGGCCCGGCCGTCCGTCACGGCTACGATCCGTGACCGCTCAGGATCTCCAGGTAGTGCCGGTTCTCCATGATGCCGAGGATGTTGCCGAACGGGTCGACGACCGAGGCGCCGACGAAGCCCTCGCCGAATTCCCGGACGGGCTCGCTCGTCGTCGCGCCGAGGAGCAGCAGCCGGTCCAGGGTGGCCCGGACGTCGTCGACGTGCCAGTAGACGACGGCGCCGGAAGGGGCGGAGGGGGAATCTCCGCGGGCTCCCAGGGTCGGCGCGTATGCGCTGTCGAGCAGGCCCAACTCGTGCTGGTAGTCGCCGATCCGGAACTCCGCGTAGCCCGGGCGCTCGAAGTAGGGCTCGATGCCGAGAAGTTCTGTGTACCACTGCTTCGCGGCGCTCAGGTCCTCGGCGTGGAACCTGACAGTGGTGAGGCCTCGCAGCATCTGTGCTCCTTCGGTCAACGGCGTGGGCCCGTTGCGATGTCGGGGGTGGCAGCAGGTGTTCGGGGGGGTTGCCCCAGTGGTGCCCTTTTGTGTCGATAGTAGATGAATATGGGCGGCCTGGACGGATGTCTTCCGGTCACGAGTCCGTCCGTCATGGCCGTGTCCCGGGTCTTCGGGGTTTGGCATTCCGATCAGCAGGGCTGATCGGAGGGTCATGGCTCCAAGGATGTTACCTCCGTACGCTTTTGGAAGGTAACAGCCCAAGGGAGGGACATCCCAGATGATCGCCACCGCCTCGCGTCACTACTACGAAACCCAACTGCCGCTCTCGGAAGACCCTTTGCTGATCGCGGCCCGGCTCGCCGACTCCGGTCTGCACGAGTCGTACGTCGTCTACGAGAACGGGGGGAGCTGGTCCTACGCGGGCGGAGTGCGTGCCGAGCTGGTCCTGGACCGTGACGGCGCCCGGCTCACGCAGGAAGGGCTGCCGGCCGCCGTGCTGCCGTGGAGCGACCAGCCGCTGCGGCTGGTCTCCCGGCTCCTCGCCCAGGTGGAGGTGCCGTACTGGCGCGCCTACGGCTGGGCCGCCTTCGAGCTGTCGTACGCCAAGGGCGGCGACCGCGGACACCTCAGCGAGGAACGGCTGATGCACCTCGTCGTGCCACGCGCCGAGGTCCGCTTCGGGGAGGGGCACGCCCTGCTGCGGGCCGCAGACCAGGAGACCCTCGACGCGCTGGTCGACACCGTCGTGGCCGGCCCACCGGCCCGGGGCGGACAGCCGCGGCCGCTCGACGTGTACGCCACCGACGCCACCCGCTACCGGGCGGCCGTGCAGCACGCGGTCGACGACATCAACGCCGGTGAGCTGCACAAGGTGATCCTGTCCAGGGTCGTCGAGGTGCCCGGTGAGACCGATCTGACCGCGACGTACGTGGCGGGGCGCCGGGGCAACAACCCGGCTCGCTCGTTCATGCTGAACCTCGGCGGCACCGAGGCGATCGGCTTCAGCCCGGAGATCGTCGTGCAGGTCTCCGAGGACGGGAAGGTGATCAGCCAGCCGCTGGCCGGAACCCGCGCTCTCACCTCGGACATCCTGGTCAACGAGAAACTGAGGGCCGACCTCTTCGGTTCGCCGAAGGAGGTCTACGAGCACGCCATCTCGGTGAAGACCGGAGCGGACGAGCTGATCGATGTGTGCCTCGAAGGTTCCGTCGAGGTACCGGAGTTCATGGCCATCCGGGAGCGCGGCAGCGTCCAGCACCTCGCCTCCAGGGTCTCCGGCCGGCTCGCCGCGGGCCGGGAGGCCTGGGACGCCTTCGGCGCGGTCTTCCCCGCGGTCACCGCGTCCGGTGTGCCGAAGGCGGCGGCGTACGACTCGATCCGCCGGTACGAGCCCGAGTCGCGCGGCCTGTACAGCGGGGCCGTGCTCACCGTGGACCACTCCGGTGCCATGGACGCCGCCCTGGTGCTGCGCAGCGCCTACCGCAAGGACGGCCGTACCTGGCTGCGGGCGGGAGCCGGCATCGTCGGGCACTCCACGCCCGAGCGGGAGTTCGAGGAGACCTGCGAGAAGCTCGACAGTGTCGCCCGGTTCCTGGTGCCGGCGGATGACGGGACGGCGTGATGCGGATCGCCGAGGACATCCATCTGGCGGGCATCGGCAGCTGGCTGCCGGATCCGGTGACCACAGATGAGGCGGTGGCCCGGGGCTGGTACGGCCGGGCCGACCGGGACGCCTCCGGCATGCGGGCGGTGCGGGTGGCCGGCGAACTGCCCGCGCCCGACATGGCGGTACGCGCCGCCGGGACGGCACTGCGCCGCGGAGCGGCCACCGGGCTGACGCCCGACGACTTCGGGGCGCTGCTGCACTGCGCCACCTACCACCAGGGGCCGGACGGCTGGTCCGCCCCGCACTACGTACTGCGGCACACCCTCGACCGTCCGGTGACCGCGGCCCAGATCGGGCCCGGCTGTCTCGGCATGCTGGCCGCACTGGAGCTGGCCGCCCACAGACTGGTCGCCGACGCGTCCAGGGACGCCGTGCTGATCACGTCCGCCGACAACTTCTCCGTACCGGTGGTGGACCGCTGGAACTCCTCGAAGCTGTTCCTCCTCGCGGACGGCGGCGCGGCCGCCGTGGTCTCGCGGCGTGCGGGATTCGCCCGGCTGCTCTCCATCGGCTCGGCCTCCGCGCCGTCGATGGAGGAGCTGCACCGCTCCGGTGAGCAGTTGTTCCCGCCCGGTGTCACCGTCGGCCGCTCGCTCAACTTCGAGGAGCGCAGCGCCCACCAGCGCCGCCGGTGGGCGCAGGGGGCGGCCGCGCCGGCCGTCCACTTCGGAGAGGTGGTCGCCGACACGGTCGACCGCGTCCTGGAGGAGGCCGGCACCAGCCTGGAGAAGGTCGCCCGGGTCTGCCACACCGGGTACGCCGAGGGTGCCCTGTACAGCATCTATCTGGACCCGCTCGACATCGAACCCTCCCTGGGCACCTGGGAGTTCACCCGGGACATCGGGCATGTCGGCGCCGCCGACCCGTTCATCGGGCTGGAGCGCCTGTGGACCCGCGGCGAGGTGGCCCCGGGAGACCGGGTGGTGCTGCTCGCGGCCGGCCCCGGCATGGAAGTCGCCTGCGCAGTAGTGGAGATCACCGCCGGCTGCCCGGAGGGCGGCGCACACCAGGAGAAGGAGGAGCGCTCATGATGCTCGACGGCTGCACGGCCTGGCCGGCCGGAACCGCCGCACGCTACCGCCGTGCCGGGATCTGGCGCGGCACCGACCTCGGCGCGCTGCCGCGCGAGTGGGCGGCGGCCCACGGCTCCGCCACGGCGCTGGTCGCCGGGGGGAAACGGATCAGCTACGCCGAACTCGCGGGCCGGGTGGAGCGCAGAGCCGCCGGATTCGTGGCCGAGGGGGTGCGGCCGGGGGACCGGATCGTGCTTCAGCTGCCCAACGGCGCGGAGTTCGTGGAGGTGGCCTTCGCCCTGTTCCGGGCCGGGGCCAAACCGGTCTTCGCGCTGACCTCGCACCGGGCGCAGGAGATCCGCCACCTGTGCCAGCTGTCCGGGGCCTCCGGCTATGTGGTGCCCGGGATCTTCCGCGGCTTCGACCACACCGCTCTCGCCCGGCAGCTCGCCGGTGAACTCCCCCTGCTGCGAAAGGTGTTCGTGCTGGACGGAGAGGGCCTCGGGGACGGCGTCGATGTCGTCCCGCTGGAGCGGGTGGACGCGGAGCCGCTGCCGCTGCCCGCCAACGACCCCTCGGACGTCGCCTTCTTCCTGCTCTCGGGAGGCACCACCGCACTGCCCAAACTCATCCCGCGCACCCACGACGACTACGCCTACCAGACCCGCAGGGTCGCCGAGCTCGCCGGACTCGGTACCGGATCGGTCTATCTGGCCGTCCTTCCGGTGGAGTTCAACTTCACCTGGGGCTGCCCCGGTGTCGTCGGCACCCTGTCGGCCGGCGGCACCGTGGTGATCGCGCCCGACCCCACGGCCGACGACTGCTTCCGGCTGATCGAGCGGGAGAGGGTCACGCTCACCTCCGTGGTGCCCACCGTGGCCCGGCTCTGGCTGGACGAGGTGGAGTGGTCGGAGGCGGATCTGTCCAGCCTGGAGGTGCTGCAGATCGGTGGCGCCCGGCTCGAACCGGAGCTGGCCGCGCGGGTCACCCCCGAACTCGGCTGCCGGCTGCAGCAGGTGTTCGGCATGGCCGAGGGGCTGCTCACCATGTCCCGTCCGGACGACGACCAGCACTCCGTGCTGCACACCCAGGGCCTGCCGGTGTCCGACGCCGACGAGGTGAGGATCGTCGACGAGTCGGGCGAGCCGCTACCGCCCGGCGGCACCGGGGAGCTGCTGACCCGCGGCCCCTACACCCTGCGCGGCTACTACCGGGCTCCCGCGCACAACGCCAGGGCCTTCACCGACGACGGCTTCTACCGCACCGGTGACCTGGCCAGCCTCACCCCCGAGGGCCGGCTGGTCGTCGAGGGGCGGATCAAGGACGTGATCATCCGGGGCGGCGACAAGATCGCCGCCGGTGAGGTGGAGGCCCAGCTGCTCGCCGTCCCGGGGATCGCCGCCGCCGCCGTGGTGCCGGTGCCCGACGAGTTCCTCGGCGAGCGGATCTACGCCTTCCTCGTCAGCCGCGGAACGGGAGAACCCCCCGCCCTGGCCACGCTGAAGGCGACCCTGCAGCAACGGGGACTGGCCGACTACAAGCTGCCGGACCGGGCCGAGTACGTACCGGAACTGCCGCTCACACCCCTCGGGAAGATCGACAAGAAGGTCCTGGCGGCGGCCGCCGCCGATCCCGGGCGCTCCCGAGTCCGGGAGCCCGCCCGCACGGCCGGGGCCGCCCCCGATGCCGTCACTCCCGCCGCACCGATACCGACGAGGTGAACCGCCATGACCACAAGCCCTTCCCCACGTGACAGGACGCGTGCCCAGCGCCGTACCTCCCCACTCTCCGCGACGGAGCTGCGGGAGGAGGTGGCTGCCGCCGTCGGCATGGCGCCCGGGACGATCTCCGGTGACGCCAACCTGGTCCATCTCGGGCTCGGCTCCCTGGAGATGATGCGTCTGGTCACCCGCTGGCGCCGGCAGGGTCTCCCCGCCGACTTCGCGGCTCTCGCGGGTGCTCCCACCCTCGACGCCTGGCACCGCCACCTCACCGATGCCTGGACCGGCCGAGGCGATCTGGCGGGGCGTGTGGGCGCCCGCGTCGGCGTGCTCCTTGACCTGCTTTTC
>NZ_JBHVWF010000144.1:0-20178 GCF_042882365.1 Streptomyces sp. NPDC058221
TGGTCAGTGCCCTGTTGAGCAGCAGGACGCCCTGCTCGGCCCACGGCGTGAGATCACCGTTGGAGGGGCGTGGAAGCCCCAGGTCCGAGTGCAGTTCCCGGAAGATGTTCTCCAGGCTCCCCGGCACCGGATGGACGTCGGGGGCGACGGAGAAGCTCAGTCCCACCGCGTGGCCCGGTGTCGGGTACGGGTCCTGACCTACGATCAGGACCCGCACCTGGTCGAACGGTTGCTGGAACGCCCGCAGGACGTTCGGCCCCGAGGGCAGATAGGTGCGTCCCGCGGCGATCTCGGCGCGCAGGAAGTCGCCCATCGCCGCGATGCGTTCGGCCACAGGCTCCAGGGCCTGCGCCCAGCCGGGCTCGATAATTTCTTTCAGAGGTCGTGCTGCCACGGGCGGCACTCTACTGCTGATACGACGGTATGGATCAACCGCCGATGGCAGCTGCCCGGACGCACAGGACATCCGGCAGGTGCGAGGCGAGCTGCTGCCAGGTGTCGCCGTCGTCGGCGCTGGCGTACACCTGGCCGTTGCGGTTGCCGAAGTAGACGCCCGCCGGATCGGCGTCGTCCGTACAGAGCGCGTCGCGCAGGACCGTGCCGTAGTGGGCGTCCTCCGGGAGTCCCGCCGACAGGGGCTCCCAGCTGTCGCCCGCGTCGCGGGTCCGGAAGACGCGGCAGCGGTGTCCGGCCGGCACCCGGTCGGCGTCGGCGTTGATCGGGAAGATGTACGCGGTGTCCGCCCGGTGCGGATGCGCGGCCACGGCGAAGCCGAAGTCGGAGGGGAGCCCCTGGCCGATGTCGGTCCAGTTGCTCCCGGCGTCGTCGCTGCGGAACACACCCCAGTGGTTCTGGAGGTAGAGCCGGTCGGGATCGACCGCGTCCCGGCTGACCTTGTGGACGCACTGGCCGAACTCGGGATCCGGGTCGGGAAGGAAGACGGCCGACACCCCCCTGTTGGCCGGGGCCCAGCTCTCGCCGCCGTCCGCGGTCCTGAACACCCCGGCGGTGGAGACCGCGACCGTCACGGCCTGCGCGTCCCGCTCGTCGGTGAGGACCGTGTGCAGGCCCTCGCCGCCTCCGCCGGGTACCCATTTCGAGCGCGTCGGATGCTCCCAGAGCGGCCGGACCAGCTCGAAGGACTCACCGCTGTCCCGCGAGCGGAACAGCGCGGCCGGCTCGGTGCCCGCGTACACGACGTCGGGGGCCTCGGGGCCTGCCGGGTGCAGCTGCCAGACCCGCTCCAACGACGTCCCGGTGAACTCAGGGAACTTCACCGCCGGCTCTCTCGGCTCGACCCAGGTCGCGCCCAGGTCGTCGGAGTGGAAGACGGAGGGGCCCCAGTGGGCGCTGTCCCCGCCGACCAGCAGCCGGGGGGTACTCCTTCGGGTGTCGATGGCGACCGAGTAGATCGCCTGCGCATTGAAGTGCGGGCCGTCGAACTCCCACGCGCCGTCGTGCCTGCGGCCGATGAAGAGCCCTTTGCGGGTGCCCACGGTGAGCAGAACCTCGGTCATGACCGAACCTCCCGAAACGCCGTTGTACCGGATACCGGCCAGTTTGCACCCGGCCACTGACAGTGGCGCGCAGGACGGTCCGGGACACACTGCCGCTTCCGCAGCCCGCGACGGTCGGTGTCAGCGCCCGGGTGCGGCGGTGCTGCTGCGCACCACCAGATTGGTGGCCAGGTCGACCCGGGTCGTCGCCGGCTGCCGGCCCCGTCCCAGGTCGAGCACCAGACGGGCCGCGGTCTCGGCCATCTCTATGAGCGGCTGACGCACCGTGGTGAGCGGGGGCCCGATCCACCGGGTGAGCGGCAGGTCGTCGAAGCCGACGACGCTGAGGTCCTCGGGGATGCGCAGACCCAGCTCCCGCGCCGCCTCGTACACGCCGAGCGCCTGCAGGTCGTTGCCGGCGAAGATCGCGGTCGGCCGGTCCGTCTGCCGCAGCAGTTCCAGGCCCGCGGTGTATCCCGCCTCGTGCTGGAACTCGCCCTCGCGGACCAGGGCGGGATCGATCGGCAGGCCCGCGGTCTCCAGGGCGGCGCGGTAGCCGTCCACCCGGGCCCGGCTGCACATCATCCGGGACGGTCCGCTGATGACCCCGATCCGCCGGTGTCCGAGCGCGGTGAGATGGCGAGTGGCCGCCAGGCCGCCCTGCCAGTTCGTCGTCCCGACCGAGGGGACGTCGTCGCCGGGATCACCCGCCGGGTCGACCACCGCGTAGGGGATGCTCCGGCTGGTCAGCTGGGCGCGCTGGGCGGCGGTGAGGTCCGAGAGCACCAGGATCACCCCGACCGGCCGCCGCGCCAGGACTCCGTCCACCCAGGTCTGGCCGGGGGTGAGCCGGCCGGCGCTCTCCGAGAGGACCAGGCTCAGCCCCTCATCCCTGGCGACGTTCTCGACCCCGCGCACGACCTCCATGGCCCACGCGCTGTCCAGCTCGTGGAAGACCAGGTCGATCAGCTGGGACTGGGTCGTGGAGCCGCGTCTGCGGCGGTAGCCGTGCACCAGCAGCAGCTCCTCCACCTTGGTGCGCGTGCCCGGGGCGACATCGGCACGCCCGTTCAGCACTTTCGAAACTGTCGGAGCCGATACTCCGGCTGCTCGGGCGATTTCCGCCAGCGTGGCGGCGCCTTCCGACGGTCCGCCGGCCGACGGATTCTGCTGATGTGACTGGACGTTTGCGGGGCTCATAAAGGGATCGTAGCCGCCCGGTGCGGAGAGGGAGGGCTGGCCCTCCGGGGGAGAACTCTCCGCTCTGCACCTCTTGACGGGCTCGAAACGCGACCGTACCGTTCCGGCAACATTCGTGAGCACGGCCGAAACATTCGACAGAGGTGCGGTCATGGGGTCGGGAATTTTCACTCGGAAGACGCGTGTGGCCAGATGGACCGCGGTGGGTGCCGCCATGGTCATGGCAGGCGTGCTGACCGGCTGCGGATCGGACGGCGGCGGGGGTGGTGGCACCATCACGGCGTACGTCTACGGCGACGACGCCGTCAAGATCCAGGAGGCCGCGGTCAAGGAGTTCAACAAGACCTCGAAGGTCAAGGTCAAGCTGATCCCCGTACCCGGCACGGACTACGTCAACAAGCTGCACAGCGCCATGGGTTCGCCCAGCGCCCCGGACATCTTCTACAACTGGGGCAGCGGCTCCATCAAGTCGTACGTCGACGCCGGCCAGGTGGTCGATCTGACCTCGACCGTCAAGAACGACGCCCCCCTCAAGGACGCCTTCCTCCCGTCCGTCGTCGAGGCCGGCAGCCTCGACGGAAAGATCTACGGGGTGCCGATGCGCGGCATGCAGCCCGTGATGCTCTTCTACAACAAGAAGCTGTTCGCCGCGAACAAGCTGGAGGCGCCCAAGACCTGGGAGGAGCTCCAGCACGTCATCACCACGTTCAAGGCGAAGGGCATCACCCCCTTCGCACTCGGTGGGCAGGAGAAGTGGCCCGAGCTGATGTGGGTGGAGTACCTGCTCGACCGGATCGGCGGCCCCGAGGTCTTCAAGAAGATCCAGAACGGGGACTCCTCGGGCTGGGGCGACCCCGCGGTCCTCAAGTCCGCACAGACCGTCAAGGAACTGGTCGACGGCGGAGCCTTCGGCAAGAACTTCAACTCCGTCGACTACGCGAGCGGCGGCGCCCCCGCCCTGCTCAGCAAGGGCAAGGCGGCCATGCACCTGATGGGGTCGTGGGAGTACTCGACCCAGCTCGGCAAGGCACCGAAGTTCGCCAAGGAGGACCTCGGCTGGGCCAACTTCCCGACCGTGGCCGGGGGCGTCGGTGACCCGGCGGACTTGGTGGGCAACCCCACCAACTACTGGTCGGTCAACTCCCGGACCAAGCACAAGGACGCGGCCATCGCCTTCCTGAAGAAGATGGCCGCCAAGTCCTACGCCCAGGCCCTGGTCGACAACGGTGACGTTCCGACCACGTCGAACGCCGCCTCCATGCTGCCCGGATCGCCCAACCCGAAGTACGCGACCGACCAGTACAACATGGTCCAGAAGGCGCCGAGCTTCACCCTCTCGTGGGACCAGGCGCTGGAGACCCGGATCGCCACCCCGCTGCTGACCGAGATCAGCAAGCTGTTCGCCGGCAAGTCCACGCCCGAGCAGTTCGTCGACGCGATGAAGGCCGTCAAGTAACGATGTCCCACCTCTCTTCGTACAAAAGGCCGCGCGGAGGAGGGGCGGCGGCCGTCGGCAACGTCGGCCGCCCCTCGGTCGCCTGGGCCCTGCCCGGCATCGTCTTCTTCGCCCTCTTCGCCATCGTCCCACTGGCGATCGCCGTCTACCTCTCCTTCTGCCACTGGGACGGGCTGAACTCCCCGACGGCCGTCGGCATGGACAACTGGACCCGGCTGTTCAAGGATCCGGAGTTCCGCCAGGCCGCCTGGCTGAGCCTGCTGCTCACCACGATCAGCTGGGCGTTCCAGACCCCCGTGGCGCTGCTGCTCGGGGTCTGGGCGGCGGGCAAGGAGCGCAGCCGGGCCGTGCTCTCGGCGGTGTTCTTCATTCCGCTGCTGCTCTCCACCACGGCCATCGCGATGCTCTTCCACGCGCTGCTCGACCCCAACTTCGGCGTGATCAACAAGATCGGGCCGTGGTTCGGCATCGATCCGAACGTCATGGGATCGTCGACCGGGGCCCTGCTGACCGTGGTGTTCGTCGGGGGCTGGCAGTTCATGCCGTTCCACACCCTGATCTACCAGGGCGGCACCCGGCAGATCCCGAAGGTCCTGTACCAGGCGGCGGAGATCGACGGCGCCGGCATGTTCCGACAGTTCTTCCACATCACCCTGCCGCAGCTGCGCCACACCATCACGACCTCCTCGATCCTGATGATCGTCGGCTCGCTGACCTATTTCGACACCGTACTGATCATGACCAGGGGAGGCCCCGGCACGGACACCACCGTGCTGCCGTACCTGATGTACCGGACCGGTTTCCAGACCTACGACCTCGGCTATGCCGCGGCGATCGCAACGGCCCTGGTCGTGGTGGCCACCGCCCTGTCGCTGATCCTGGTCCGCTTCAGCGGCTTCGGGAACATGCGGTCCACCCGGGAAGGTATGTGAAGCGATGTCAGTCGACACCCGCCCCGTAACGGGCCCCGCATCGCCCGTGACCCGGAGTCGGCCGGCCACCGCCCGGCGCCGCAGGAAGTGGGGCAACCCGCTGGCCGGTCTGGGCTCGCTGGTCTGGCTCGTGATCGTGATCGTCCCGCTCTACACGCTGATCTCCTCCTCCCTCATGCATCAGGACGAGGCGCTCAACGGTGATCCGCTGGCCTTCCCGACCAACCCGACACTCGACAACTACAGCACCGTGCTGGACAGCGGCTTCTCCACGATGCTCACCAACACGGCCATCGTCGCCGTGGTCACCGTGGTCATCGTGCTGGCGCTCTCGGTGCCCGTCGCCTATGTCGCGGTGCGTGCCCGCAGCCGGCTCTCCTCGCTCGCCTTCCGGACCTTCCTGCTCGGGGTGGCGATCCCCGCGCAGGCCGTGATCGTGCCGCTGTACCTGCTCATCAGCAAGATGAATCTGTACGACACCCTGCCGGCGATCATCCTGCCGACCGCGGCGTTCGCGATGCCGGTGGCCGTACTGATCCTCAGCGGCACCATGCGTGACGTCTCCGAGGAGATGTACGAGGCGATGTCCCTCGACGGCGCGACGCCCCTGCGGATGCTGTGGCAACTGGCGATCCCGATGTCCAAGGGCGGCATCAGCACGGTGGCGATCTATACCGCCCTGCAGGCGTGGAACGGCTTCCTCTTCCCGCTGATCTTCACCCAGTCGGAGGAGAAGCGCGTGCTGACCCTCGGTCTCTTCAACTTCATGTCCCAGTTCGGGATGAACATTCCGGCCGTCCTGGCCGCGATCGTGCTCTCCGTCGTGCCGATCTTCGCCGTGTACCTCGTGGCACGGAAGGCACTGGTCAACGGACTGATGGGGGTGGGCGGCAAGTAGCGCCTCCACGCCGCCGCGTACCACCGCACTCTTGAGAGGAACCCCTGCCGCCATGGCGAACCCCCTTGCCCCGCACGACCGCAGGACCGAAGCGGCCACCGCCGTCGACGGCCCCTGGCAAGACCCCGCGCTCCCTCCGAAGGAGCGCGTGGCCGACCTCGTCTCCCGGATGACCCTTCAGGAGAAGACCGCCCAGCTGTACGGAATCTGGGTGGGCGCCGACGCCGACGGGGACGGGGTCGCCCCGCACCAGAACGACATGACCGACCCGGTCGACTGGGAGGGGCTGATCCCCCGCGGTCTCGGCCAGCTGACCCGGCCCTTCGGCACCGCACCGGTCGACCCCGCCGTGGGCGCGGTCTCCCTGGCCCGTGCCCAGGAGACCATCGCGGCAGCCGGGCGGTTCGGAATTCCGGCGCTCGCCCACGAGGAGTGCCTGGCCGGCTTCACCGCCTGGGGCGCCACCGCCTACCCGGTGCCGCTCTCCTGGGGCGCGGCGTGGAACCCGGACCTGGTCGCCGAGATGGCCTGCCGGATCGGCAGCGACATGCGGTCCGTGGGGATCCACCAGGGACTGGCGCCCGTCCTGGACGTGGTGCGGGACCTGCGCTGGGGCCGCGTCGAGGAGACCATGGGCGAGGACCCCTACCTCGTCGCCACCATCGGCACCGCCTATGTGCGCGGCCTGGAGTCCGCCGGGATCGTCGCCACCCTCAAGCACTTCGCCGGATACGCGGCCTCGGCCGGCGCCCGCAACCTCTCGCCGGTGAGGTCCGGGGCCCGCGAGCTGGCCGACGTCATCCTGCCGCCGTTCGAGATGGCGCTGATCGAGGGCGGCGCCCGGTCTGTCATGCAGTCCTACACGGAGATCGACGGGGTGCCGTCGGCGGCCGACCCGGCCCTGCTGACCGGACTGCTCCGTGACACCTGGGGCTTCGACGGGACCGTCGTGGCCGACTACTTCGCCATCGGCTTCCTGGAGACGCTGCACAAGGTCGCCGAGGACAGAGCCGACGCCGCCCGTCTCGCGCTGCGGGCCGGTGTCGACGTGGAGCTGCCCACCGTCCGCAGCTACGGGGACGAGCTCGTCTCCGCCGTGCTCAACGGCAGCGTGGCCGAGGAGCTCGTCGACCGCGCGCTCTCCCGCGTACTCCTGCAGAAGTGCGAACTCGGGCTGCTCGACCCCGACTGGACCCCGCTGCCCGAACAACTGCGAGGCGCCGGCCCCGAGCAGGTCCGCGACATGATCGACCTGGACCCGCCGGAGAACCGGGCGCTCGCCCGGCAGCTCGCCGAGCAGGCCGTGATCCTGCTCGCCAACACCGGCGACACCCTGCCGCTGAGCGGCACGGGACGGATCGCGGTCGTCGGGCCGCGCGCCGACGACGCGCTGGCCATGCTCGGCTGCTACTCCTTCCCCAGCCATGTCGGGGTCCAGCACCCCGAGGTGGCGACGGGGATCGACATCCCGACCCTGCTCGACGGGCTGCGCGCCGAGTTCCCCGACGCCGCCTTCGACAGTGCACCGGGATGCGAGGTGGACGGTGCGGACACCACTGGCATCGCCGCCGCCGCCGGGCTCGCCCGGGACGCGGACGTCTGCATCGCCGTGCTCGGTGACCGTGCCGGACTGTTCGGGCGCGGTACCTCCGGAGAGGGCTGCGACGCCGACGACCTCGCGCTCCCCGGCGTACAGGGTGAACTGCTCGACGCGCTGCTGGACAGCGGAACACCGGTGGTCCTGGTGCTGCTGACGGGCCGCCCGTACGCGCTGGGCCGCTGGTCGGACCGGGCGGCTGCCGTGGTGCAGGCGTTCTTTCCCGGGGAGGAGGGCGGTCCGGCCATCGCCGCGGTGCTCTCCGGCCGGGTCAATCCCTCCGGGCGGCTTCCGGTCAGTGTCCCGCGGCACCCCGGCGGCCAGCCGTGGACGTATCTGCAACCGCCGTTGGGGCTCGCCAACGGGGTCAGCAATCTGGACCCGACGCCGCTGTATCCCTTCGGCCACGGCCTCTCGTACACCTCCTTCGCCTGGGAGCCGGGTGCCCCGGCGCCGCAGGAGATCCCCACGGACGGCTCGGCCGACATCGAGCTGACGGTCCGCAACACCGGTGACCGGGCGGGCACGGAGGTCGTGCAGCTCTACGTGCACGACCCGGTCGCCCAGACCACACGTCCCGACGCCCGGCTCATCGGCTACGCGCGGGTGCCGCTCGACGCCGGGCAGGAGGCGCGCGTGCGCTTCCGGGTCCATACCGACCTGGTGTCCTTCACCGGCGTCAGCGGCCGGCGGGTCGTCGAACCCGGTGCGCTGGAGCTGCGCCTCGCGGCCTCCAGCGCCGCCTCCGACGTCCGGCACACGGTCCGGCTGCGGCTCACGGGACCCGAGCGCACGCTCGATCACCGTCGCCGGCTCGTCTGCGACACCTCCGTCGAATCCGAGAAGGCGGCTGCCCCCGCCAGAGGCTGACCGTCCTCCTGCCACCGGGCGGCGGCCGTGCGGCCCGCACCGCACCGCCCGGCCCCGCCGGCCTCGTGCACCTCCGCGCGCGTGCTCCCCGCCCGATGTGCGGAGAGGTGCCCGAAACTTTCGAAACACCCGCGCCGCACGCACACCGCCCCGGCCTTCAACAGCACCAGTCCTTCAACAGCACCAGTACGGTGCACCACATCGCCGCCACCGGCCTGCGTGTGCTCAAATTCTGGATGGTCGACCCGACGGTGGTGCTCCAGAACCTGGTGGTCGACACCGGCGGCCTCAAGCCCAGCCATCTGGGCCCGCCGGAGAGCCTCCGGCTGCGCTGAGGGCCGGGGGAGTCGGGGCAAGGGGAGAGCGGCGCGAATGAGGACCACGAACGATGGCAGCGGTGCACCGGCCGGATACGTGGAGGTGACCCCGGTCGGCGCGGGTGTCGAGGTCAGGCTCGGCACACCGTCGGGAGAGCTCTCACTGACCTGCACCCCTGAGCGGGCCCGGGAACTGGCGCACGCTCTCGGCCTTGCCGCCGACGAGGCCGACAGTGTGCGTACGGCGGACCCGGTCACGGTCAGGGCGGACGAGCTGCGCCGCGGGGACGTACGCGACGGCGAGCGTGCGATGACGGTGGACGGGGTCAGGGCCGAGGGAGCCACTGTCCACATCACCTGGAAGTCGGGTGCCGGACGCAGCTGGACCCAGCTGTACGACGCCGATGCCCGCATCACCCTGCGCCGCCGCGGGCGATAGGCCTGCCGGTCCCTCCCTCCCGTCGCGCACCGCCGGGGGACGGGGCGCACCCTGGAGGAGAGAGGCTCCGGAGGTGAGCACCCATGACGCAGACCGCTGTCGGCTGGCACATCGAGCTGGAATTCGACGAGGACACCCACCGCACCCGCGCCGCCGCTCTGGTACGGCTCTCCGACGGGAGCGAGGTGCGGGCCCACGGCTATGCCAGCAGGCACCCCGCCGACTCCGAGCAGCCCCGGGTGGGCGAGGAGATCGCCGGCGCCCGTGCGCTCAACGAGCTGGCGATGAAGCTGCTGACCAAGGCGCACGACGAGATCGACGAGGAGTCCGGCCGCACGTCGTACCCGCTCAGCTGAGGCCCGGAAGCTTCGTACGAGAGGCATCGTAATTTGACGGACGTCGTAGTACGGGATGTATCGTACTAGCCATCCTTCCGTACCCGGCGAAACGGAGTCCGTCGTGAGCGCCCTTTTCGAGCCCTTCACCCTGAGGTCGCTTGTCGTGCCCAACCGGGTGTGGATGGCACCCATGTGCCAGTACAGCGCCGAACCGGAGGGCCCCGAAGCAGGTGTGCCCACCGACTGGCACTTCGCCCATCTCGCGGCCCGCGCCACCGGCGGCACCGGACTCATCCTCACCGAGGCGACAGCCGTCAGCCCCGAGGGCCGCATCAGCCCGGCCGACCTCGGCATCTGGAACGACGCCCAGGCCGCGGCGTTCCGCCGGATCACGGACTTCGTCAAGGCGCAGGGCTCGGCGGTCGGTATCCAGCTCGCCCACGCCGGCCGCAAGGCATCGACCGCGGCGCCCTGGACCGGCGGCGGACCCGTCGGCCCCGACGCGCACGGCTGGACGCCCGTCGCGCCGAGCCCGCTGCCGTTCGACACCGGCTACGCCGTGCCGCACGAGCTGACCGCCGACGAGATCCAGGGCGTCGTCGCCGACTTCCGCGAGGCCGCGCGCCGCGCCGTCGAAGCGGGCTTCGAGGTCGCCGAGGTGCACGGCGCGCACGGCTACCTCATCGGGCAGTTCCTCTCGCCGCACAGCAACCGGCGCACCGACGAGTACGGCGGCAGCTACGAGAACCGCGTCCGCTTCGCCCTCCAGGTCGTCGACGCCGTACGCGAGATGTGGCCCGAGGACCTCCCCGTCCTCTTCCGTATCTCCGCGACGGACTGGCTCACCGAGAACGCCGAGGACGAGCGCGAGGGCTGGACCGCCGACGAGACCGTACGGCTGGCAGGTGAGCTCCGGGCCCACGGAGTCGACCTGCTCGACGTCTCCACCGGCGGCAACGCTCCGCGCGCCCGCATCACGACCGGACCCGGCTACCAGGTCCCCTTCGCCGAGCGGGTGAAGCGGGAGACGGGTCTGCCCGTCGCGGCCGTCGGCCTGATCACCGACCCGCAGCAGGCCGAGAAGATCCTCACCGAGGGCCGCGCGGACGCCGTCCTCCTCGGGCGCGAACTGCTCCGCAGCCCCTCGTGGGCCCGGTACGCGGCCCGCGAGCTGAGCGCCGCGGTGAGCGCCCCCGAGCAGTACGGCTACGCGATCTGACGCACCCGCACATGTCCGCCCTCCTCGCGCGTCCCGGCTGCCCGGGGTGTGCGAGGAGGGCGGACGCGTGTCGCGGCAGTGGTATCCGTTCACTGCGGATTCACCAGGGATGAGCGCCGAGGCATTCCCTCCGGCGCCGCAGGGATCTACGCTCGGCCGCGAATCGATCAACGCTGTTCACGGCCGGACCCCGGGCGAAGACAACGTTGTCCGAACTCCCTGGAAGGTACCGCGACATGCCCACCAGACCGATGCCCGCGGCCCGGCGCCTCGCCGCGCGTACAGCCGCCGTGCTCGTCACCGGCGCGCTCGCCGCCGCAGTGCTGCCCCCGGCAGCCGAAGCCGCAGCCCCCGCCATCCGTCCCACCGCCTACGTCGACCCGCTCATCGGCAGCGCGAACGGCGGTAACACCTTTCCCGGCGCCACGCTCCCCAACGGCATGATCGCCTGGTCGCCCACCAGCACCAAGGGTGACCAGACGAGCACCGGCGCCGCGAACGGGTACCAGTACGACACCACCCGGCTGCGCGGGCTGAGCCTCACCCACGTCAACGGCGCCGGGTGCGACCCCGGCGCGGCCGGTGATATCCCGATCATGCCGTTCGTCGGGGACGTCACCTCGTCGCCTTCGGCCGACACCAAGGACGCCGTCTACGCCGCGAACTTCTCGCACGACGACGAGCGTGCCGTCCCGGGCCGCTACACCGTCGGCCTGGACTCCGGCGCCAAGGCCGACCTCGCCGTGAGCCGCCGCGCCGGAGTGGCCGACTTCTCGTTCCCGGCCGGGAAACCCGCCAATCTCCTCTTCCGGGCCTCGAACTCGCTCAACGGCAGCGAGGACGCACAGGTCGAGATCGACCCCGTGCACCGCAAGATCACCGGGTCGGTCCTCACCGGCGCGTTCTGCGGACGGCGGGCCAACGGCGGTACCAACAACCGCAAGAGCTACTACCGCCTCTACTTCACCGCCTCCTTCGACCGCGCCTTCTCCACCACCGGCACCTGGAAGGACGGCACGCTCGCCCCGGGCTCGACCTCCGGAAGCGGCGGCGAGGGCTACGCCACCGGCGCGGACCGGGCCGGCCGCGGATCGGGCGGCTGGGTCGGCTTCGACACCGCCTCCGACAACGATGTCCACATGCGCATCGGCATCTCCTACGTCAGCCAGGCCGGCGCCGAGGCCAACCTGCGCACCGAGATCGCCCCGCACGCCGGGGTGGACGACGTCGCCGCCGCCGCGAGCCGCACGTGGGACCGGGAGCTGAGCTCCGTCCGCACGGGCGGCGGCACCGAGGCGCAGCGCACCACCTTCTACACCGCGCTCTACCACTCCCTGATGCAGCCCAACATCATCAGCGACACCGACGGCCGCTACCCGGGCATGGACGGCAAACCGCACCGGATCGAGCGTGGACAGGGGGCGCAGTACAGCAACTTCTCCGGCTGGGACCAGTACCGGGCGCAGGTACAGCTGCTCGCCCTGCTCAAACCGGAGATCGCGGGGGACTTCGCCCAGTCGCTGTACAACTTCGCCCGGCAGAACGGCGGCGTGTGGGACCGCTGGGTGCACATCAACGGCGCCACCCATGTCATGACCGGTGACCCCACGGCGGCCACCCTCGCCACGTTCTACGCCATGGGTGTACGGAACTTCGACTACAAGGGTGCCTACGAGTCGCTGGCGCGGCAGGCGACCGTGCCCGTCGACGACGGCCTCTCCGACGCCGGCTGCCCGGGGCAGTGCACCGGCCAGCGGCCCAACCTGGCCCAGTACCTGGAGTCCCACTACGCGCCGCAGGACGTCTGCCACTGCTGGGGCGGCGCCGCCGAGACGCTGGAGGACGCGGTCGCCGACGACGCGCTCGGCCGCTGGGCGGAACTGCTGGGCCGGGACGAGGAGGCCAAGGCGTTCAAGGAGCGCGGCGGCTGGTGGCGCAACGTGTTCAACCCCGATGCGACGGACGGCGCGGGCACGAACGGCTACATCCAGGCCCGCAACCTCGACGGCTCCTGGGTCTCCCCGTTCAGCCCGGGCAGTGACCTCGGCTTCGCGCAGGGCACCAGCGCCACGTACACCTGGATGGTGCCGCAGGACGTCCAGGGGCTGGCCGAGGCGATGGGCGGCCGGGACGTCGCGGCGCAGCGCCTCGACGGCTTCTTCCACAAGGCGGACGGCTCATGGTCGGTGAAGGGCGGCGACTCCGTGCGCTACGACCCGACCAACGAGCCCGGCATTCACGCTCCTTGGCTCTACAACGCGCTCGGTCAGCCGTGGAAGACCCAGGCGACCGTCCGCGAGATCCTGAACACGGTCTACGGAACGGGCCCGCGCGGTCTGCCCGGCAACGACGACCTGGGCACCATGTCCGCCTGGTACGTCTTCTCCGCGCTGGGTCTCTACCCGCAGTCCCCGGGCAGCGGCGCACTGCTGCTGGGTGCCCCGCTGTTCCCGAAGGCGGTGGTCGACCGCCCGCACGGCAGGGACATCACCATCACCGCTCCGGCCGCCGACGCCACGCACGCGTATATCGACGGGGTGACGGTCAACGGCAGGCGGAGCGACCGCTCGTGGACGGACGCGAGCCTGCTGTCGAGGGGTGGCACGCTCGCCTACCGGCTCTCGGAGAAGGCCAACACCTCCTGGGCCACGGATCCTTCGGGGCTGCCGCGATAGTCGTGAGGTGATCCTCCGCAAGGCCCCCGCGACCGCTCGCGGGGGCCTTGCGCCATGCGCCGCGGACCGAGGGCCGCGAGTTTTCTATCGTTGAAAATTTGCTGTGCACGACTGTTGTTTTACGTTTGGTGCTGTGGCTCAATGTTCGATTGTGTGCTGTGCCTCACAGGTCTGGGGCACTTCAGCTCTCTCGACAGGACGACGCCTTGAGACGACAAATGCCCCGCCCCCGCGCGCTGTTCAGGACGGTGGCCTGCGCCGCCGCGCTGCTGATACCCGTCGGGGCCGTCATGGTCCCCGCCGCCGCTGCGGCCCCGGCGCCCGCCGCCGCGGCCTCCGCATTCGCGGCCGACGACCCGGCCACCGACGTGCACGGGCTGAAGGGCGAGTACTTCAGCATGTCCGCGCCGGGTGCGCGGGACTTCGACAAGCTCGGCGGGGTCGCCCTCGACCCGGAGATCAACTTCCCGGGCCTCACCGGCACGTTCGAGTCCACGACCGGACAGACCGAGAACACCACCGCCCGCTGGACCGGCGGCATCACAGCCCCCGAGGACGGTGACTACACCTTCTCCGCGAGCGGCGACAACGGCTTCCGGCTCTCCATCGACGGCAAGGTGGTCATCGACCACTGGGAGCCCGACTGGGACAACGAGCAGACCAGTGAGCCCCTCGCGCTGAAGGCCGGTGAGCCGCACGAGTTCAAGCTGGAGATGTTCCAGGACACCGGCGGCGCCAACATGTTCCTGCGCTGGTCCAGCGGGAAGCTCACGAAGCAGATCGTGCCCGAGTCGGCCTTCACGCCGCCGGCCGACTTCGAGGTCTACCCGGTGGGGCTGAGCGTCCCGGCCGACGGGCAGCGTCTGCAGGCGACGTTCGAGGACAAGGTCAGCGACTTCTCCGCGGTGAAGGACCACCTCGGGATCGAGGCGGACACCTCGCCGATACCGGTGAAGTCCGTCGCCCGTGTCCCCGGCAACGCCAAGGCCCTGCTCGTCACCCTGACCGCGCCCGTCCAGAAGGGCCAGCAGGTCCGCGTCGCGTACGACGGCAAGGCCGGGCTCCGGGTGGGCGGCAAGGACGTCCCCGAGATCAGCCGCACGGCGAAGAACCTGTCCACGCACCGCCTCACCACCACCTGGGGCGACAAGCTCGACCGCAACCACCCGCTGCCCGAGTACCCCCGGCCGCAGCAGGTCCGCGACGACTGGAAGAACCTCAACGGGCCCTGGGAGTTCGCCGGAGCCGCGGCGGGCGAGCAGCCCGTGTTCGGCAAGAAGCTCGGTGAGCGCATCACCGTGCCGTTCCCTGTCGAGTCCCAGCTCTCCGGTCTCGAGCGCCACGAAGACCACATGTTCTACCGCAAGCTCGTCACCGTGCCGAAGAACTGGTTCGTCGGGAGCAAGGGCAAGAACAACGGCAAGGCCGGAAACCGGCTGAAGCTCAACTTCGGCGCCGTCGACTACCAGGCCGGCGTCTGGGTCAACGGCAAGAAGGTCGCCGAGCACACCGGCGGCTACACCTCCTTCAGCGCCGACATCACCGACGCGGTGAAGGGCAGCGGCCCCCAGGAGATCGTCGTCGCGGTCACCGACACCACCGGCGACGACCAGCCGAAGGGCAAGCAGTCCCGCAACCCCGGTGGCATCGTCTACACGCCGTCCTCCGGCATCTGGCAGACGGTGTGGATGGAGCCGGTCGCGCCGGCATCGGTGGACACCCTGACGACCACCCCCGACATCGACAAGGGCCGCCTGGCCCTGAAGGTCAACTCCGCCGACGCCTCGGCCGGTGCGCGGATCAAGGCGGTCGCCCGGGACAAGAAGGGCAAGGTCGTCGGCACGGTCACCGGCGCGGCGAACCACGCGCTGAGCCTGCCGGTCAAGAAGCAGCACCTCTGGACCCCGGACGACCCGTATCTCTACGACCTCGAGGTCACCCTGACCGACGGCCGCTCCAAGGACACCGTCGACAGCTACTTCGGCATGCGCTCCCTCGGTATCCAGAAGGTCGGCGGCTACCAGAAGCTGGTGCTCAACGGGAAGCCGTTCTACTCCCTCGCCATGCTGGACCAGGGCTTCTGGCCCGACGGTCTCTACACCCAGCCGAGCGACGCCGCCCTCACCTTCGACCTGAAGGCGCAGAAGGAGCTCGGCTTCAACGCGGTGCGCAAGCACATCAAGGTGGAGTCGGCGCGCTGGTACTACCACGCGGACCAGCTCGGCCTGCTGGTCTGGCAGGACTTCGTCTCCTCCGACATCACCGGCGAGAAGGGGCAGCAGGCCTTCCTCTCGCAGGGCAAGCAGATGATGGAACAGCTGCACAACTCGCCCTCGATCGGCGGCTGGATCGTCTTCAACGAGGGCTGGGGCGAATGGGACCGCACCGAGACCGGCAAGATCGCCGAGTCCGTCAAGGCCGCCGACCCCTCCCGCGTCGTCAACGCGCACAGCGGGGTCAATTGCTGCTCGTCCAAGGGTGACTCGGGCAAGGGCGACATCATCGACCACCACGACTACCTCAACAACGAGGCGCCCTTCCCGGACGACCGGGCGGCGATGGACGGCGAGCACGGCGGGTTCACCCTCCGTACCGCCGGCCACATGTGGCCGGGCGCACCCGCGGCGATCTACAGCGGGGTCGCGGACAAGGACGCCCTGACGGCCAAGTACGTCGACAACACCCGGACGTACTACCTCGCCGCGGCCGGCGCCGAACTGTCCGGCTCGGTGTACACCCAGGTCAGCGACCTGGAGAACGAGCTGAACGGCCTCTACACCTATGACCGGCGCGAGATCAAGGTCGACCCCGAGAAGGTCCGCCAGATCAACCGGCAGGTCATCGCGGCCGGTGCGGCCGCCGGCCACCGCGACGAGGTGAAGGGCGGCGCCGCCTGGAATCTCGACGAGGGCAAGGGCGAGAAGGCGAGCGACCAGGGGCCCAACCGCCTCCCGCTCACCCTCTCCGAGGGCACGTCTTGGACGCCCGGAGTCCAGGGCTCGGCGCTGAAGTTCAACGGTGAGGGACAGTACGCCGAGACCTCGGGCCCGGTCGTCGACACCACCGGCGACTACACGGTGTCGGCGTGGGCCTCGCTCGACGCGCTGCCCGGCAACTACGCGACCGTGGTCAGCCAGGACGGCCGGCGCACGGAGAACCCGTTCTACCTCCAGTACGGACAGGGCGCGTTCGCCTTCAGCACCCCGGGCGGGAAGCGGGCCCGGGCGGAGATCACGCCCGAGACCGGCACGTGGTACCACCTGGTGGGTGTGCGCCAGGGCGACGAGCTGAAGCTGTACGTCGACGGCAGCCTCGCGGGCACGGCCACGGCCGGTCCCGCGGACGTCAGCACCGGCCCGTTTACAGTGGGCCGTGCCCAGTACGCGGGCGAGAAGGGCGACTTCTGGAACGGCTCCGTCGACCAGGTCAGGGTGTACGACAAGGCCCTGACCGCGGAAGAGGTGAGCGCACTGCACGACACCGAGCAGCCGTAACGATCCCGTCTGACCCGCTGCCTGTCCTCGCTCCCGTGCGAGGGCAGGCAGCGGCATGCCCCGGCAGTCCCGAGCGCCCGGCGCCGTGTGAGGATCAGGGGATGGAACAGCCCGAGATCCGTCGCCGCCGCGACGACGACATGAAGGCGTGCGTCGAGGCGCTGGCCACCGTGCACGAGGCGGACCGCTACCCGGCGCGGTGGCCGGCCGACCCGGCGGGCTGGCTCACCCCCGACAATCTGCTGGAGGCCTGGGTGGCCCTGGACGGCACGGACGTCCTCGGGCATGTGGCACTCACCCGGACCGACCGCGCGATGGCGGCGGACGCCGGTCTGCCGACGGACGAACTGGCCTCGGTGGCGAGGCTGTTCGCCACTGCCTCGGCCCGCCGGCGCGGCGTGGCGAGCGCACTGCTCGCGGCTGCGGCGAAGGCCGCCGCGGCCCGTGGGCTGCGGCTGGTCCTGGAGGTGGAGGACGGCGGCGGGGCCGCCGTCGCGCTCTACGAGCGGGCCGGCTGGCGTCGTGTGGGCAGCCGCCCCGGCGACTGGCGGACGGCCGATGGCCGCACGGCCCTGCTGCACACCTACCTCGCACCGGCCGCCGGGCCGCGGTAGTGCGGCAGCCGTGACGGACCGACGGCCCGGACGTGACGCCTTCGCGTCGCATCCGGGCCGTGGCCGCGGTGGAGGATCAGGCGGTCAGGGCGCCCAGGGCGCCTCCACCGCCCAGGTGGTGTCCTCGGTGAACGTGGCAGGGTTGTCCCAGGCGTGCGTGCCGCCCGGAGTTGCCAGCCACACCTCCGAGTCGATGTGGCGCAGATAGCTGCCCGGCAGATTGACGCTCGACAGCCGCACCCCGCCGGTTCCGGCGACCGCGCACCAGGTGGCATCGGCCTTGAACAGCGCCGAGCCGTCATCGGCGTCCCGCCGGACCCGGAAGTCCCGGTGCCGGAGGTATTCGCCGGGATAGTTGCGGGATTCCAGCGAGTAGCAGTTGCTGTTGCCGAGGCCGGTGACGATCTTCCAGGTGGCGTCGCTCTTGAGTACCGAGTCGCTTCCCGCGCCGACGACCTCCGTGAAGGCGAGCGCGTCCTGGTGGCGCAGGTACTTGTCGGTGTGGCCCGGGGTGGTGACCCGCAGCGACTTGTACTGCCCGGTGGGCAGCGTGACCGGCGGGGCGGGGTTCCGGGAGGCGTCGATGAGGGCCTGGTTGGCGGCCTTCACGCGTGCCGCGTCCACCTTCACCACCTGGCGGTCGTAGGTGAGCAGCCCGTTCGCCTCGTTCTCGACATCGGTGATCTCCGTGTAGACGGAGGCGGAGAGACCGGCGGGCAGCCGGCCGACCCGGATACTGTCGATCAGCCCGGTGAACCGGTTGTTGAGTGCGTCGAGGCTCGGCTGGTCCTCGTAACTGAAGCCGCCGCCCGGATACCACTCGTGCCCGGGGACCTTGTAGCCGAGACCGCCGAACTCGCCCAGGACGGCCGCCCGGGTGGCCGTGGGGGCGGTGTTGCCGGGGCCGACGTAGTTGTGGTTGTCGATCACGTCCCCGTTGCCGCCGTCGACCGAGCCGCAGCAGTTGACGCCGCTCATGTTGTCCACCAGCCGGGACGGGTCGTACGCCTTCACCTCGTCGGCGATCCTGGCCTGGTCGTACTGGCCCCAGCCCTCGTTCTGGTCGACCCACATCACCAGCGAGGGCGAGCTGCGGTGCTGGTCGATGACCGCGTGGTACTCGGCCTCCCACTGGGTGCGGGCCGCCGTGTCGGGGCTCTTGCCGGTGTCCATGGCCGGCATGTCCTGCCAGACCAGCAGACCCAGCTTGTCCGCCCAGTAGAACCAGCGCTGGGGTTCGACCTTGATGTGCTTGCGGACCATGTTGAACCCGAGGTCCTTGTGCGCCTGGAGGTCCGACTTCAGTGCGTCGTCGGTCGGTGCCGTGTAGATGCCGTCCGGCCAGTAGCCCTGGTCGAGGGTGCCGGTCTGGAAGACGAACTTTCCGTTCAGGACCGGACGCTGCACACCGTCGACCTTCGCCACGGAGATCGACCGCATGCCCGTATAGCTGCCGGCCGAGTCGGTGACCGCCGCCCCGTCGAGCAGCTCCGCCTTCACGTCGTACAGGAACGGGTCCTCCGGACTCCACAGATGCGGGCCGGGCACCGGTACGGAGATTTCGGAGCCGACGGTCCCGCTGGCCGTGCCGGCCACGCTCCCGCCGCTGGAGACGGTGACCCGGGCGGTGCGGCCGGCCGCGGACGCGCCCTGCACCTTCACCCGCAGGGTGCTGTCGCCCAGGTTCGGGGTCATGTCCAGCCGGGTGATGTGCGCGGCGGCGACAGGTTCCAGCCAGACGGTCTGCCAGATGCCGGAGGCCGCAGTGTAGAAGATGCCCCCGCCGTCATGCGGCTGCACGTCGTTGATGCGCTGCTTGCCGACGGCCTGCCCGCCGGTCTGCGTCGGGTCGTAGACGGAGACGATGACCGTGTTCGTACCGCCGTTGAGCTGCGGTGTGATGTCGTACGCGAACGAGTCGTAGCCGCCCTTGTGGGCGCCGACCCGGGTGCCGTTGACCCAGACCGTGGTCTGCCAGTCGGACGCGCCGAAGTTCAGCTCGACCCGGCGGCCGTTCCAGTCGGACGGTACGGTGAAGGTGCGCTGGTACCAGAGCTTGTCGTTCTCGGTGATCTTCCGCTGGATGCCGGAGAGCGCGGACTCCGCGACGAACGGCACCCGGATCCGATCGGTGAACGAGGACGGCTGACCGGCGTCGCGGCCGGTCACCGCGAAGTCCCAGATGCCGTTGAGACTGGCCCAGTCGGGCCGGGTGAGCTGCGGACGCGGGTACTCCGGCAGCGGATCGTCGACCGACACCTGGTCGGTCCAGGGCGTGGTCATCGGAGGGGACTTGGGCGTCCAGGACGCGGCGCCGGCCGGCGCCGCGCCGATCCCCACCAGGGCGGTGGACACCAGCGCAAGCAGTCCGGTGCCGGCGATCACCCGTCTCCACCAGGGCCTGTGCCCGGGAACACGTAAACGGCTCATCGGTTCGTCTCCTTCGTTTTCGTTCGGTCCGGCTCCGTCATGGAGGAAGCTCCCCGCGCCGGGCGGCGCGGGGAGCGGTACGGGGAGTGCGTGGAGCGCTGCGGGTCAGACGAGCTGCCAGAGGTGGTCGTCGGTGCCGTTGTCGTCGAACTGGACGACGTGGGCGCTGTCGGCGGTGGACATGTTGTCGACGCCGAGGACCT
>NZ_JBHVWF010000145.1:0-20091 GCF_042882365.1 Streptomyces sp. NPDC058221
TTTTCATCCCCCCCCCGGGTTTGGGGGGGGGGGCCCCCCCCTGGGGGGGGGCCCACGCCTCGGCGACAGGTGCGAGACCGGTGCCTGGAACGACCTCGCGGAGTGCGACGGAAACGGCGGCCCGTAAGGGCGGTCCCACAAGCCCGTTCCTCGGCGCACGCCCCTTTACCCGATTCCTGCGGTATCCACTGGGCAAGGAATACCAGAATGCTGCACGGATTCCTTCCGTTGCCCTCGGGAGCACCTTTCGCCATATTTTACAGAACCTTGGGCGAGGGAATTTCGGGGCATTATCGAAAGCCCCCTACAGGGGACCGTAGGGGTTGAGTAGGGGCACTATTCGGATGCCATAGTCATGGAAAGCGGAAGTCCTTCCACGACTAGTGACCCGAGGAGCATTGCCCCGTGAGCGGAGGATATGACATACCGGCGGCCCTGCGGGAGTCCGCCACCACCCGCTACAGCGCCTCGGAGGAGGAGGCGGTGCTCGACTGGTTCGCGGCGCGCAACCGGTCGGCGAGCGCCCGTATCCGTGAGGTGCCGCTGAGCGAGCTGCAAGGCTGGTCGATCGCCCCGGAGACGGGCAACCTCCGGCACGACAGCGGCAAGTTCTTCTCCGTTGGCGGCATCGCGGTGAAGCACCGGGCGGGGACGCCGGCGCAGTGGACGCAGCCGATCATCCACCAGCCCGAGGTGGGCGTGCTCGGCATCCTCGTCAGAGTGGTGGACGGTGCGCTGCAGTGCCTCATGCAGGCGAAACTGGAACCCGGCAACCACAACGGGGTGCAGCTTTCCCCCACGGTCCAGGCCACCCGCAGCAACTACCAGCGGGTGCACGGGGGTTTCGCCGTCCCCTACCTGGAACACTTCTTCGACGCACCGCCGCACCGCACCCTGGTCGACGTCCTGCAGTCCGAGCACGCCAGCTGGTGCCACCGCAAGCGCAACCGCAACATGGTGGTCCTCGTCGATGAGGACGTCGAAGTCCGCGAAGGGTTCCGCTGGTTCACCGTCGGCCAGATCCATCAACTCCTCGCCCGCGACGGCCTGGTCAACATGTGCAGCCGCACCGTGCTCGCCTGCCTGCTCGGCTGCCACGCTCCGCGGGACGACACACCCGGCGCACACTCGACCGCCGAATTGCTGCGATGGGTCAACGCCACCCGCGCCGAATGCACCGCGTCCACCGACCTGATTCCGTTCACGGACATCGAGGGCTGGGACACCCCGGCCGGGGCCGCGGCGCAGACGCCGGGCCGCACCTTCGACATCGTCGGCGTCGACGTGAAAATGGGCGACCGGGAAGTCGCCCAGTGGAACCAGCCTCTGCTGCGGCCGCGAAAGCGTGGAATCGCGGCATTCATCGTGAAGCCGGTCCGAGGCATTCCGCACGCTCTCGTGCACGCCCGATTCGAACCGGGAAATCTTCAGAACATAGAGCTGTCACCGACCGTGGAGGCCGCCGACGGCGCAGCGCCCGCCGGCGAGCGCCCGCTGTTCCTGGACGACGTGCTGCGCGCACCGCGGGAGAGGCGGCTCTTCGACACCGAGATGGCCGAGGAGGGCGGTCGCTACATGCACGCGCGCAGCCGCCACCTCGTCGTGGCGGCGCAGGAGGACGACTTCACGGACACACCGCAGGACTACCGGTGGATCAGCCTCCCGCAGATGTCCCGCCTGCTCCGGCACAGCCACTACTGGGGGATCAGCGCCCGCAGCCTCATCGGCTGTCTGCACGCTCTGAACGCTTCGGCGGTGCTCGGATGACCGGTCCTCCGGCGGCACGCCCCGAGGAGGCGGGTGCCGCCCTCCGGTTCGGTGTGCTCGGCACGGCCTCCATCGCGCGCCGGCGGTTCCTGCCCGCGCTCGCGGGCGTCCCCGGTGTCACCGCGGTCGCGGTCGCGAGCCGCGACCCGGACAGGGCCCAGCGGTTCGCCGAAGAGTTCGGCTGTGAGGCGGCCGGCGGCTACCAGACCCTGCTGGACCGGGACGACATCGATGCCGTGTACATCCCGCTGCCGGCCGCTCTGCACCACCGGTGGGCGGCGGCCGCCCTCGAACGCGGGAAGCACGTACTCCTGGAGAAGCCCTTCACCGTCTGCGCGCGGGAGGCCCGTGAACTGGTGGACAAGGCGCAGGCGAACGGGCTGGTCGTCCGGGAGAACTTCGCGTTCCTGCACCACGCCGTGCACCGGCGCGTCAGGGACCTGCTGGACCAGGGCCGGCTCGGCCGGCTGCGCAGCGTGCAGGCCGCGTTCTGCATCCCGCCGTTGCCCGCACACGACATCCGCTACTCCCCTTCGCTCGGTGGCGGGGCTCTGCTGGAAGCCGGTGTGTATCCGGTCCGGGTGGCCCAGCACTACCTGGGCGACGAGCTGACGGTGGCCGGGGCCGTCCTGCGCGCGGACCCCGGAACCGGAGTCGACGTGGAGGGCAGCGTCCTGCTCGCCTCACCCGGCGGCCCGACCGCCACCCTGCACTTCGGTTTCGAGCACGCCTACGCCGCCCGGTACCAGCTGTGGGGAAGCCGGGGGAGGGTCAGCCTGGAGCGGGCCTACGCACCGCCGCCGTCCTTCTCGCCGGTACTGCGGATCGAGGAACAGAACCACGTCGAGGAGATCTCCCTCCCGCCCGAGGACCAGTTCGCCACGGCTCTCACCGGCTTCGTCCAGGCCGTGGCCGCGCGCCGGGCCTCGGCGCCGGAGCCCCCGACCCCCACGCCGCCGGCCGCGACGGTCCGCACAGCGGAGCTCCTCGACGCCATCCGAGAGCGCGCCGGCAGTGCCCCAGCAACCCCTGGAAGTGGAACATGAATGACGGAACCAGCGGCCGGGTCTTCTACCTGGTCTCGCCCGCCGGCACCCCCAACTTCGGCGACGAGATCATCGCCGAGGTGTGGCTGCGCCACCTGGCCGCGACAGCGCCGGAGGCCGAGGTCGTGGTCGACTGCGCAGGCGTGGAGCGTGCGCGGCGCACCCTGGGCGGTCTGCACCCCCGATCCCGCTTCACGAACACCCTGTGGCGCCTGTGCCACCAGTTCTCGGGTGAGGCACTGCAGACCGTCGCCGCGGTGGAGGACGCCATACGGAACCCGGCGGGGTGGAGCGCGGACGGCGTACGCGACCTTCTGCGAGCCGATGTTGTGCACATGGTGGGCGGCGGCTACGTCAACGCCATCTGGCCGTCGCTGGTCGCTCTGATGGCCGGTGTCTCGACCGCCGCCGGGCTCTCCGGAAGCCGTGCCGCCATGACGGGACAGGGGCTCTACCCGCTTCCCCCCGGGCTGGAGCAACTGGTGACGGACCTCGCCGGCTCGTTCGCCCTGGCCGATGCCAGGGACGCCCCGACCGCCCGGCTCCTCGGAGCGGACCGGTCGCACACCACCGGCGACGACGCGTTCCTCGGCGGCGGTGCGTCCCGCGACCCGTCAGGCGAAGAGGCACCCGAGGTGATGGTGAGCCTGCAGTCACACCTGGCGGGCGTACCCGCCGAGCGGCTGGTCGACTTCGTGGGCCGCACCGTCGACGCGTGGGGCGTGTCGACGGTGGGCCTCCTGGAGTGTGCCCCCGCCTTCGACGCGGAGGTGCTGGCACTGGCCGAGCGACGGCTGGGCGCGCCACGCATCTACCGGGTCGACGAGGCGCTGACGTCCGGACTGCCGACGTCGCCGGAGCAGTGCTGGATATCCAGCCGCTTCCACCCCCACCTCATCGCGGCCGCCGGCGGTGCGAGCGGGGTGGCGCTGACGATGGAGTCGGACTACTACGCGGTCAAGCACGGCTCGCTACGGGACTGGGGCTCGCGCTGGACCCTGCTCACCGACCTGGACGCCGTACCCGAGCGCCCCCGCGACGGCGGATTCCCCGCCGAGGACGTGGAACGGCTGCGGAAGGGGAAGCAGGTACTGGCCGCTGAGGTGTACGGCGGGTAGGAGTCGTACCGCCGGCGCTCGTCAGGACACGGCGGCGCGGGACCCGCGGGAATCGACACCGCGGCCGGCTCGCTGTCATTCGCCTCTCCGCAGGCCGTGTTCGTACAGGCACTAGGGCCGGACGCTGTCGAGCCCCCGAGCGATCAGTGCCGCAATTTCTCACGGATGGCTCGCTCATCCCCGATCAACAAGGTAGGGAGAACCCACCCCGTGTCCCGTCACTACGCGTTCTTCGGGCCGCCCGCCCACGGCCACATTCAGCCGATGCTGCCCGTCGCGGCCGAACTCGTGCGCCGAGGCGACCATGTCACCTTCGCCACCACCACGCGGTTCGCCTCCGCCGTGGCGGCCACGGGCGCCGAGGTGCTGCCCTACGAGCCGGTCGTGCAGGACTTCGCCACGGCCGTTCCGGCCGGCTCGCCCGACTGGCTCGCCCTGGCCATGAAGGCGACCGTCGAGGAGTCCGAGGCGCTCGTTCCGGCCCTCGATGCGCGACTGTCCGAGGATCTCCCGGACCTGCTGGTCTACGACGCCACCATGAACATGGCGGGCAGGGTGCTGGGGCGGGCCTGGAACCGGCGCGGGGTGGAGACCTTTCCGGTCTTTCTCCCTCAGCCCTCCGGCGGCGGGGCGTTCTCCCTCACCGGACTCGTCACACCGCCCGACGACCCCGCCTCCGAACGGCCTGCGGCGCGCCTGTTCCGCAGCGCCCTGACCGACTTCATGGCCCGTCACGGTGCCGGCGACGTCACACCGTTGGAGCTGGTCACGGGGTTCGGCGGGCAGCGGCTGGTGTTCTTCCCCCGGGAGTTCCAGCCGGGGGGCGAACACTTCGACGCACGCCACGCGTTCGTCGGCCCCTGCGCCGACATCTCGCCCGCCGCGGAGCCCACGTGGCGGCCCCCGGCCGAAGGCTCTCCCGTCGTGCTCGTGTCCCTCGGAACGACCTGGGGCAGGAACGCGGACTTCTTCCGCGCGTGTGCGAAGAGCTTCGGCGACAGCCCCTGGCACGCGGTCCTCGCGGTCGGCCCGAACGGTGTCACCCCCGAGTCGCTGGGCCCGCTGCCACCGAACGTGGAGGTGCACCGCTGGCTCGCCTACCGGGACGTCCTGCCGCACGCACGGGCGTTCGTCGGCGCGGCCGGCATGGGCAGCCTGATGCTCGCCCTGGCACACGGCGTCCCCCTGGTGCTGGCACCGCAGTCCGGGGAGCAGAGCATGGTCGCCCGACGATCGGTCGAACTGAACCTTGGCGCCGAGCTCCCCGCCGGCGAGCTCAGTGCGGACAGCGTCCTCGACACCACCGACGCCGTCACGCGGGACGACACCGTCAAGGCGGCGGTGGCGGCGATGCGCCGGCGTATCGAGGCGGCCGGAGGCGTCGCACGCGCCGCTGACATCCTGCAGGCGCAGGCCGGAGCGGCGCGGGAGTGAGAACGGGCGGTCGTCGGCCGGTCCGGCGACCTGCCGCAGGCCGGTGAGCCCGGTGTGCGGCTTCCCTCGACGGACCGGCCCCTGTGAGTGGCTGGGCCGTATGAACCGGTTGGCTGGTGGGACCTCGCCGTATCTGCTTCAGCACGCTGACAATCCGGTCGACTGGTGGCCCTGGACGCCCGAGGCCTTCGAGGAGGCCAGGCGCCGCGATGTGCCCGTCCTGCTGTCGGTCGGCTATCTCCGCCTGCCACTGGTGTCATGTGATGGCTCACGAGTCGTTCGAGGACGACGAGGTCGCGGCGTATCTGAACGAGCACTTCGTGCCGGTCAAGGTCGACCGCGAGGAGCGCCCCGACGTCGACGCCGTCTATATGGAGGCCGTGCAGGCGGCGACCGGCCAGGGTGGCTGGCCGATGACCGTCTTCCTCACCGCCGACGCCGAACCCTTCTACTTCGGGACGTACTTCCCGCCGGAGTCCCGGCACGGCCTGCCCTCCTTCCGGCAGGTGCTCGAAGGAGTCGTCGCGGCCTGGACCGACCGCCGTGACGAGGTCGCCGAGGTCGCCGGACGCATCGTCCGGGATCTGTCCGAGCGCTCGCTCGCGCACGGCGGGCAGGGCGTGCCCGGGGAGCCGGAGCTGGCACAGGCACTGCTCGGACTGACCCGCGACTACGACGAGAAGCACCGCGGCTTCGGCGGCGCCCCGTCCGCCCGGTGGCTGTCCCGCATCCGCATAAGTCCCCCTCGGTTCCCGCCCGTCGGGCCGGCTGCACGGACAAGCAGTCTCCCGCCTCGGGCTCGTATGCGACAGGGAGTCCGCGAGACTGCGCCGACAGTCCTGCGGGAGCCGGACAGCCGGAACGGCCGGAGAAGAAGGCCGGCTCTGCGAGGCCGCTTTCCCGTCCTTCGTCCGGTGTGATTCCCCGGCGGTTCAGACAGCGAGCGAGTGGAAGCCCCTGTCGTACCAGACGAGCGGGCTGCCGTCCCCGGATACCGCCTCAGCCACCTGCCCCACCAAAATCGTGTGGTCCCCCGAGTCGTACTGCGCGTTCGTCTCACATTCGAGGGTGCACAACGCTCCACGGATCAGGGGCGTCCTGTGGTCGGTGCGCGTGACAGCGACATCCTCGAACTTGTTGTCCAACGAGCTCGCAAAGCGTTGCGCCAACGCACCCTGGCCGGACGCGAGAATGCTGACTCCGAAGCGGTGTTCCTGCTGAAACGCCGGGTGACAGCGTGCGCTCCTGGCTATGCACACCAGCACCAGCGGAGGATCAAGGGAGACAGAGGTGAATGAACTCGCAGTGAAGCCATGATCTGTGTCATTTCCGTCAGTCGTTGTTACGACGGCAATTCCCGATGTGAACCGGGCCATGGCGGCACGAAATTCCTGCGAGTTCACTACGGATGGTGCGGTCATGAACACAGTTCCCTTCTTGCGTGACGCGGCCGGTGGTGGCGATCGTGCGATGTGGCAGCTGTGATTGCTGATCGTGGTGCTGTCTGTGCAGATAGGGCAGAGAGGGGCAGGGAGCGGCTGGTGCGCGGGGGAGTGGGTGCAGAGGTGCCGGCGCACGGCAGGGGCGCTGCGCTCGTCGCCCCTGCCGTGGCAAGCCCCGGCTGATCGACTGCCGGCTCGCTGAGCCCGGCCCGATCGTCGAACGCCGGTGTTGGTGTCAACGGACTCTACGATTTCAATCCGAAGCCGTCTTCTTTGCGGAGGGAGCTCCCACCTGCCAGTCGACGGGCGGCGGAGCACCGTTGAGAAGCCAGTTCCCGATGGCCCGCTGCTTGAATATGACGGGGTTGTGGCTGGCGACCGTCCTTGAGTTGCGCCAGTGCCGGTCGAGATCGCGACCGGCACTCGTTGCCGAGGCGCCCAGCGCGTCGAACAGCAGGGTCGCCGAGCGCGGTACCAACTCGGAGAGCATCACCTGCGCCTGCTCGGATTGGATTTCCGCCACAAGATTCGCCTCGCGATCCTCCTCCGAATCACGCCCGGCGACGCCCGTGTCCGAGGCCCGCTGCAACGCCTCCGCCACTCCGCGGGTCAGAGCCCGCGCTGTGTAGGCTATGGAGGAAATCTCCCCTACGACCGATTGGATGTTCGGGTCGTCCTTGGCGAGAACGGCGGAACTGTGTGAATAGTTGCGTTGGCGGGTTCGCACTGCCTCTGTGATGTCTCGCTCAACGGCAACCGCGATGCCCGCTTGCACGACCAGCAATATCCACTGGTAGAACGGCGTCTGATAGCGAATACGATCCTCGAAGGGGCCGACATCGCCGGGGTCGACGCGCGCCTCGTTGAGCAACAACGTGCCCGTGCCCGTGGTGCGTTGGCCGAATCCGTCCCAGTCGTCATGAACGGTGATGCCCGGTTGGTGCATCGAGACGAATCCAGCCACGCTCTGACCCTCGTGGACTCCTGATACATCCGCCCAGTCCGCGAAGATGGAGCCGGTCGTGTAGTGCTTCTGACCGGAGACCGTCATCGCGTCGTCCTGCTGGGTGAAGAGCGTGTTCTTCTGCCCCATCGTGATCGGGCCCGCCTCCGACCAGGCATTGCCCACCATCTGCCCGTCGAGAAGCCGGGCCAGCCACCGCTTGCGATAGTCCTCGTCGGGCCGTTGTACGACGTCCTCCACGAAGGCGATGTGGCCTCGAAAGGCCTGCAGAACGTTGGGATCGGCCGCCGCCAGCTCGATCAGCACCTCTCCCCACTCGGGAATGGTGAGCCCGTCACCGCCCCATTCCTTCGGGATACGCAGCCGACTGAAACCTGCGTCAGCTACAGCACGCACCTGCTCTCGCGGCAGCTCTCGGTCACGATCACGCTCGATCGCGCCCTCGGCCAGGTCTTTCACCACCGCCAACACATTCGCTTCGGTCGATGCGGCGAGCGAGATCTCGGGTGCCATTACCTAGCATCCTTCCTGGGCTTCCGCACTACCTGCAAGGTCGAGTTGCCGAAGGCTTCCGTGTCGGTGTCGAGGCGTGCGAACTCCTCGAAGCCCGCGGTGGACAACTCGGCGAGCAGCGATTCCGGGGAACGCTCGGAGTAGTGCAGCACCTCAAGGTCTATGGGCTTGCGTTCACCACCGACCTCGACGTAGCGGGTGATCGTGCGCCCCGGCACCAAGTCGGCAGCGATGGCGTCGTAGTTCTTGATGGTGTGGAAGCCACGGCCCCATTCCGAGGCGCAGTGGTCGACAATGAAGTGGCCACCGGGGCGCAGCACGTCGAAGACGCGGGCGATGTGACGCGCCCGGTCCTCCGCCCGGTCGAGCATGTGCAGCGCACCCATGTTGAGGGCCAGATCGAAGGACTCCGCCGCCACGTCGCGCAGGAAGATGATGTCCTTCTCGATGAACCCATCGGCGGGCAGTCCCTTCTCCCGTGCACGCCCGCGCGCCTTGTCCAGGGCACTGTGCGACACGTCGAAAGAGGTCACACTGCGACCGGTTCCACTGCTCAGCAGAAAGAGGCTGTCGCGCCCTTCTCCTGTGCCCAGGTCCACAATGTCACCCTCGAATATCTCCGGGTGCCGTGAAAGGATCTCGCGCAGGCTCGCGTTCTCGGAGATCCCCTCCCAAGACGTCGCGCCGCCCTCGTAGACCTTTGCGTAGCGGTCCTCGTAGCCGAAGTAGTAGCCCTTCTCCGCGACATGATTCTGCATCGTGGAGAAGATCGGGTAGTCCGCCGGGATCGTGCGCTGCTGCGGCTCGGCTATGCTTTCGCTGCTGTACTCCGTGTGAGGTTGCGCGGCCGCCAGTAAGAGCTTCTCCCCGGCCGCGATGCTGATTTTCTCGCCTACGCCGATGACCGTCACACCTTCGCGCAGCTCCTCCTCGGAATAACCACAGTCAGGTAGACAGTAGAAACCGAGCCTGCCTTGTTTGACTGTTAGCGAAGCGGGCTCCGGGTAGTCGAGCTGCACAACCTCGTTCGCGTTCATGACGACAGTGATCTTCTGGGTCATTGTTCATTTCCCCGTTCGCGTGTGGATGTGAGAAGTGAGGAGCTCACTGGGTTTGCTGCCGCGGAGATGGGCATCGGCCGCATCTCGGGTCCAATGGAATATGCTCTGCTGCACTTTGCTGCCGCCGATAGACAACTGCTGCCGTTCCAGGGCGAGGCGTATGACCCGTGCGGAGGTCGCGTAGTCCTGCTGCGCGAAGGCTGCGATACCATCGAAGAGCGGCCGGCACACTGAGTGGAAGAACTCCGGCGACTCCCGAGTGCGGCAGGAAGCCACGATCCTGTCGAAGAGTCGGTAGTCTTCAGCCTTCGCGAACGCCATCGCAGCGTGCAGATCGTAGAAGACGTAATTGGGGTCTGCCGCATAGGAAGCCCAGGCATCCGCGAGCGTCAACCAATGGGGCGCCAGCATGTCGGAGAACTCCTGTCCTCCCAGCATTTCCAGCCGCCACAGGAGTGCGACCGCATCGAGGTCTTCCCAGGCTCCCGCCCTCGACTTGCGGCGCACCTCCAGCTGGTAGCAGCGCAGAGCCTCATCCAGTTCACCCTCACCGAGCAGCACTATGGCGAAGTGCCACCACATGTGGATGCGCATCGGCTCTGCCGCTCCCCATCCGTTGGAGTAGCAGGAGATGGATTCCTTCGCCGCCTCGTTGTCCCGCAGCCTCTGCAGTACGTGCACCTTGGCGTGCAGTGCGTAGACGTCATCAGGATTGATGCTCATCGCACGCTCGGCGGAGGAGATCGCGTCGGAGTAGTCCCCGCATTCCTCGAGGGCGAAGGCGAGAAGGCCGTCGCTGAGGCCGGCAGCGCGGCGGGTCATCGTGGAGCGCAGCTCGGTGAGGCTGCGGCCCGTCTCAAGCATTCCCTGATTGTCACCCAGGGAGAAATCCGCCATATGTGCGAGGAATCCGGTGAGCAGCGCATGCTCTCCACTGGAGCTCTGCAGGCTGCTCGCCAGCATCTCGCGAGCACTCGGTAAATCACCGCGCGCCCAGCTCAACACCGCCTCGCGAGTGGGGCGGAACGCGGGGTCGAGGGAGCGAGGCGCAATCGCTTCGAGAATGTCGATTGCCTCCCGACATCGCTCTGCCTCCATATTGGTGACGCCTTCGGCAGCAGCCACGAGTCCATGGTGCGGATCATTGTGCCGAACGGTGCGAGGGTCGAGGCGGAGTGCCACTAGATCTTCAACGATGCTTTCCATGTCCACATCCCCTGGAGTGAGTACGACATAACGATGACGAGCAGGAACGGTGTGATCCACACCAGTGATTGCGCCGCGCCGAAGACGAGGAAGACGACAGCCAGGATGGGAATCGCCGTGGCATTACCGAGGGCGACCGCGTGGCCGGTGACGGCGGAGTCGTAGTGGGTGGCGGTGTACTCCCGCAGCGCAATGCGCAGCCCACCGAAGCCGGCCCCCAGTGCGAAGGTGGAGAGCGCCATCGCGACCACGGTGGCTCCACCCGTCGGCAGCGCCCACAACACCCCGCCCAGTACGCTGCAGGCAATCACCAGCTTCGAGAGCGTCGCGGATGACACCTTCGCGCGGGCCGACAACACACCTGCGACGATGACGCCGATGCCCAGGCAGGCGTCGACGACGGCGACCCCGACAAGGCCCGCGCCGCGGTCACTGACCTGGAGCGGCAGCATCAGATTGAACGCGCCCAGAATTGGCCAGATAAGCGCGAACGTGGCGATCAGGCGCAGCGGAGCCCCAGACTTCACCGGAGCGCCGGCCTCGGGCTCCTCATCTGTGTCAGCGACCACGGGAGTAGTGCCTACTCCCGCCCAACTGAGCGCCGCGACCAGTACAAAGCCTGCCGATAACGCCTGCACGATGCCGCGGGTGCCCACCACGTCGATGATTGCGGGGGCCGACAGCGGCCCGATCATCAGGGCCGCCTGGTTGCCCGACATGGTGACGGAGCTGGCCCACGACACATCCTGACGCCGCTTCTCTTCGTTGAACCAACTTTCCCAGCTCGCCTCCAGGGAGAAGAATCCGATCCACATGAAGAGATTCGCTACGACCAGTGCGGTGGGGTGTTCCACGAGAAAACTGACCACGAATGAAATCATGGCCACATAAAGCAGCGACAGTACGGAGAGGCGCTGCCCCGATATCGTGATGCGGCGGATGACGAGCGGCACCGCCAGCGCCGGCAAATACGACAGCAGTGTTGATACGACCAACCGCCAGTAGCCTCCTCCCTCTGCCGTCGCGATCTGCCAGTTGATCACAACGAGGAACATGCCGGCGAAGAGGCGGTAGGCGGTCGAAACGACGGTATAGCGAATCATGGATGTCAGCAAGAGCTTCCCCCCACGCCCCCAATCTTTGATCAGCCGAAGATTTCGTCGGAGAGCGTATCCGCGATCTTGACAGGCATCAGGGTGCGTTCAGTGAAGATTTCGTTCCACGCAATTTCGACCACGCCGTCCCGGGTGGACCAGTCTGCGACAGGCTTCGCGACATCACCAGGCTTCTTGGACACGTAGACAGAGACCACACTCTCGGGAAGCTCCTCCGGAATCCTTACCGAGGTGATCTTCCCTGGCTGTGCCTTCAGGAAGGCTACGGCGCTACTGCGGGTGGGTTCGCTCTGCACCAGAGGGAAAGGATCAATCCCCAGGTAAGAGGCCACGTGCAGGGTGTAGGGGTTGTACCCGTAGGCGCGCTCCACCTGGTCCATAATGCCGTCACCGCCGGGACGAGCCGCCGCCTCGATGAGCCACGGGGCGCCCTTGCTGTCGAATTTGACCTCGACGTGCGCGATCCCTCGATCGATTCCGAGGGCTTCGCATGCCTTCTCCGCCAGAGCCGTCAACGCCGTATCTCCCGTACGGTGACTGGGCACGAGATGCCCCACCTCGGCAAACATGGGAGGTTCCGAAAGATACTTTTCGGTCACCGCGAGTGTTGTGCGCCGATCGCCGTGGCAGAGCACCTCGACGGAGACCTCCTCCTGGGAGTCCACGTATTGCTCAACCAGGTAGTGGGTGCCTTCGATGGGGAAATCATCGCGGTAGCGCTCGATGTGTTCCACCGAGGCCGCGAATGCGGCAATCGCCTCGGCGCGCGTATGGGCGAGGCTGACCCCGCCACTGCCGCTGAAGTCGGCCGGCTTGAGCACGACCGGGTACCCGATCTCCCCGGCCGCTGCGAGCATCTCTTCCTCGGAGGCGACGGCAATGGAGCGCGGGGTCGGCAGATCCGCCGCCTCGAAACGTGCCTTCATCGCGTATTTGTCGCGTGTGACATGTGCCGAATCGGCGGAGAGTCCGGGCAACCCGTATTCCTTCGCGACGGCACTCGCCGTCGGCACGCCCCAGTCGTTGATCGGCACAACTGCCGCCAGGTCCCAGCCGCGCTTCTTCCATTCGGCCACTGCCGCGAGCACGGAATCGGCGTAGCCGTCGTCCGCCGCTATTACTCGGTCGAAGAAGCGCTGCGGGGAACGCTGCGGATCGAGTGCTGTTGCCCATACGGGCATCGAACTTGCGTCCTTGGCACCCGAGAACGAACGTTCGCGCAAGAAGTAGCGCGTACCGAGCCCTAAGAGGAGGACATATGACCTAGGTGTAATCATACGGTCACGATAAGATGCGATGCAACAGGTGTCAATTGGTGGCCTGTTCTGGCGGGTCCTGAGACAACTCCTGTTTGTATACGGGCCATTGGGGCGTTCCATGCGGATGCGGATGTGTCCGACCGGGGCGAGGTGGGCCGTTGGAGATGTTCGGCCTGTCGCCCGGTCGGCGTCAAGGCCTCGTTCGGAACGGTTGGCCTGTTTGCGGGTATGGGGTCTCGGTGCGGAAGGTGAAGGCCTCGTGAAGCCGGCGTGTATGCGGAGTTCGGAGTCCTGGGCCGCAGGCGAGTTCATCGAACCTCATGACGAACTCGGACGCCTCTGCAATGGCCGTGACGGATTACGAAGTGCGGTTGGAGTCCTTGCCCGGGCCGGCGCCCGCACACAACACGGACTCGGCTGCTTTTCGGCCCCAGTGACTTGAAAGTGGCGGCGGCCGGAGGTGTGAGTCGCCGGTCAATCTTCGCCGATCGGTGGACGGATAAGAAGCCCCCAAAGGGGCGGCTCACCTGCTCAGTCATGAGTCAAGACCGTTTCCGTGTATGGCACTTGGGTTGCCTGTGAGCTGTATCACATTAGGAACGAGATTGCTCGAGAGTGCCCTGATGAGTGATGTCATGCCGGTGGTGAGCACGTCGCTCGGGGTTATGCCCGGTAGTGAGAAAGCCGCATTCCTGCAAGGGTTACTCCACGACGATCACCGCAACGGAACAGCGCGTCGACGTGGGCCGGCTCACGTCAGTCCACGAACCGTTCCATGACCTCATGTGCGACCAGCCCAAGGTGCCGATGGCGCTGCTCCGAGGGTGTCAAGAGGAAAGCTCAACCAGCCGGGGGGATATCGAGCCGAGGGTCAAAGTCACGCCTGCCGGAAAACGACGCGCCCTGCTGCGGAAGGCGCCAGTGCCATTATGGCGCGCCGAGGGTGCCAGGAAGCTCTCACCATCGAGCGATGAAAGGCACTTATATGTCACGCGAACGCCTCGAGAAGCTTGCCGCCGAAGGAATGGAGCGGCTCTTCGAGAAGGTTCCGAAGGCACGTGAATTCCATTCCGCCGAGTGGTCGGACCCGGACTATTATCGGCGTCACCTCGTCGAGACCGTTCTCCGAATTCGCCTCAACAACGAGGTGGATGCGTACGGCCTTTACAAAGTGGGCTACAAGGACCACCGACTTGCTGCGACGCTCGCAAGGTATCTCTCCGAAGAGAACAACCACGAGGGGATGTTCCTGCGCGACCTCAAGGAGTTCGGTCTCAGTAAGGACGACCTGGACGCGACGCGTCCGTTGCCGTCGACCGAATACCTCATGGGGTACATGTACTTCTCCATCAACCAGGAAGGTCCGCTCCCCACCACGGTCTGGAACTGGTTCGTCGAGTGGTACTCGGACCGCTACAACCCGGGCATCACCAATTACGCGGCCGAGGTCTACGGCCTGGAGATGGTCAAGGGATCCCAGGCTCACATCGACTACGACGAGTCCCACGACCACGACGAGCTGATGTGGGGGACGGTGGACCGGGCCATCAAGGGCTGGGGTTCTCTCGAGGACGCGGAACGGCACCTGGTCAACTTCATCGACCTGATCGCGCTCTACTTCACCGAGCTGTACGAAACCACGGTCGGCGTCAAGGTCTGAGTCGCCGCGAAGTCCTGGACCGCTCGTGGCGCCCGCACATGCGCGTCATGCCATGTCGACCGTAAGGATTCGCAGTGCCCGGTAGGACCGTCCTGATACTCGAACCGGAGTCATCCGGCGTCGACCTCATCCCGGCAGCGCTCGAGCTCGGATTCGGTGTCCAGATAGGTGACCGTCGGGCTGCCCATGATCTGCCCACCGCGGTACAGGAGGCCATCGCCGCGGGTACGGCAGCTCACCTCCAGGTGGACACGCGGTCGGTCGGGGCGGTGGCCGAGATGGCCGCCGCCCTGGCGCGGCGGACCGAAGTCGCCGCGGTGGTGCCGGGGTTCGAGTACTCCATATCCACCGCATCCGCTGTGGCGGAGCGCCTCGGCGTTCCGGGTATCACCCCCCGGTCGGCTGAACTGCTCCGGGATAAACGCAGGATGAAACACGCGCTCGCGGCTCGCGGCGTACGGGTGGCCAGCGGCGTCCCGATCGCCGTCGAACGGGCCGACGACTCCCTGCTCAAGGACGTGGCCCGCAGAGTGGGATTCCCCGCCGTCGTCAAGCCGGTCAATGGCTCCGGCAGCCTCCGGGTGCGTCGTGTCGAAGACTTCGGGGAGCTCTGCGACCAGGTGGAGTTGTCCCGCCGCGACCCCATCGACGACATGGGCCTCAGCATCGGTGGCCGGCTCCTTGTGGAGTCGTACGTGGCGGGTCCCGAAGTGAGTGTCGAGGGATACGTCGCGGAGGGCACCGTTCGCGTCGTGGCCGTGACCGAGAAACAACTGGGCCCCGAACCGCACTTCGTCGAGGTCGGCCACATCGTGGATGCCGGGCTCGAACCGGAGACACGGGCCGAGGTGGAGCGGGTCACCCGGGCCGCCGTCCAGGCCCTCGGCCTGCACGTCGGGGTCTTCCACCTTGAGGCGCGGCTGACTTCGTCGGGGCCCGTGGTGATCGAGGTGGCCGCGCGCCTGGGCGGTGACCGAATTCCGGAGCTGGTCGCGGCCTCGTACGGATTCGACCTGCCACGAGCGATGATCCAGGCCCTGGCCGGGCTGCCCGTCACGCCACCGGATGCGGGCAGGCGGCCACGTGTTGCCGGGGTGCGCTTCTTCAGCGTCCCGCACCCGGCCGTTCTCGGAGACCCGGGTCAGCTCGTCCGGCGGATATCCGCCGTCACCGGGTGCCGAGACGCCTCGGTCAGCCAGGTGGCGGGAACCGCCCTGCGGCCCGCCACCGACTTCCGCGACCGCTTCGGGCACGCCGTCATCTGTGCCGACGACCGGCGGACGCTGGACGCCGCGTTTGCACAGGTGGACACATACGTCGAGCAGTTCGTGAGGACCGCCTCAGCATGCGCATCCTGATCGTCAACCGCTGCAGCGACAGAAGAATGCGGATGCTCACCCGATGGGCCGTGCCGGAGGGCCGCTGCGGGCCCTACCGCTTCAACAAGGAGAGCCGGCACCGCATGCGCCTCGCGCGCAACCGTGGTCGCGCGGCGGGCGAAGCCGGGGCGGCCCGGGTGGACGCCCTGGTGGGAAAGACGACGGGAGGGACCGTGGCATGCGTCTTCTGATTCTCAACCGGCACAGCGACAGCTTCGCGGAGTACGACCGGTACATCGACCACCAGGAGCATGAGGTCTCCTACGTGACGGTTCCGGAACACGTGCCCATGACCGGGCGGTCCAGCCGCCACCTGGAGGTGCTGTCCTCGCTCAGCGACGAGCAGCAGGTGCTCCGGGCCGCCGAGCGGTGTCACCGGGAAGCCGGCCCCTTCGACGCCGTGTTCGCCCAGTCCGAGTTCGACCTGCTGACCGCTGCCGCCGTCCGCGAGCAGCTGAGTGTGCCCGGTCCTGGGGTGCAGGCCACCCGGCTGTTCCGGGACAAGCCCCGGATGAAGGAGGCCGTCGCCGAGGCCGGGCTGCGGGTCCCGCGGTTCGTCTCCGTCACCTCGGTCGCGCAGGTCGTGGAGTTTGCCCGTACCTGCGGGGGAGCGGTGGTGGCCAAACCGCGCGCCGGTGCGGCCTCCGGCGGAGTCGTCGTGATCGAGCCGGGCACCGACCCTGCCGCAGCACTCGCCGGCCTCGACCTGGCCGAGTACGAAGCCGAGGAGCACGTCTCCGGGCCGATCTGGCACGTCGACGGCCTGCGTCACCGGGGCCGCACGTGCTTCCAGCTCAGTTCCCAGTACATCGGCACCTGCTTCGGGTTCACGCGCGGCGAGCCGCTTGCCTCCGTGGTGCGCCTCGACGAGAAGGCCGACCTCATCGGTGAGTTCGCCGGCCTGTGCCTGGACGCGCTGGACCTGCGCGACGGGCCGTTCCACCTGGAGGTCATCGACAGCGCCGACGGGCCCGTCTTCCTCGAAGTCGGAGCGCGAGTCGGTGGCGGCGAAATTCCGTTCGTCCTGCACGACGTCTACGGGGTGGACCTCGTGGGCGACTGGCTCCGCGTCGTCATTGCGCAGGCTCCGCGGACGCTGCCCCCGCGGACCCCACGTGAGCACGCGGGATTCCTCATGCTGCCGGAACCGGAGGGGATGACCCTGGTCTCGCGGGAGAGTCTGCTGGAACGAGTGGAGTGCCTGTACTCCGAGGTGCTGCCCGAGCCGGGTCACCGCTTCGACGGCGCCGGTGGCTACGAGGAGCTCCTCGGGCGGTTCCGCTACCGCGCGCCGTCCGCGAAGCACATCACCGATGCGGTCGTCGAGACGCTGCAGACCTACCGCTACGTGCTGACGGAGGAGGGACGATGAGCCGTGTCGTCTTCTTGACGCAGAACCCGGCCGATGTCATGCCCGCCGAGATGGCGCTGTTCATGGGCGAGGACCCGCCGTACGACCCGGGGCGCGCCGCCGCGGAGTCGGCCGCGCTGAAGGAGGTCCTGGTCAGCCGCGGAGCCGAGTGCCTGAGCGTGCGGCAGGTCTTGACGGACGCCCCGCGGGAGGCGCTCGTCGACCTCGCCACTGCCGCGGTCAGCACCGACGACCGGGATCGCTGGCCCGGCATCCGGGCGGCTTTCGACAACTGGAGCGGCAACGACCTGGCGGACATCGTGATCCGCCGGCCGCACCTGCGAACGCACGCCGATCCCCAGCTCGCCGAGATCAGCCCCGACGCCTCCTACGAGTCCTACGAAATCCGTCCCCTGTTCGGCTTGATGTTCCCCCGCGATCACTACGTCGACCTGGGGGAGTCGGTGGCGCTCGGCCGGCTGCGCCGGCAGGACCGGGCGCGGGAGACCGCGGTCGTCAGGACGGTCCTCGAACAGCTCCGGGGAAGGCCCGCCGAGCTCACGACCGGGGAGGGCCACTGGCTGGAGGGCGGGGATGCCGCGGTTTCGGAACGCCTTGCCGTGCTCAGCGGGGGATTCAGGAGCAGCCCGGAAGCGATGGACCGGCTCCGCCGACAGCTGTTGACCGGCGAGCGGGCCGTCATCAGCGTGCATGACGGACGCAGGCGCCCCGAGGAGTTCCACCTCGACCACTGGCTGGCCCTCGGCCGCGACATCGCCCTCGTGTCCGAAGACCGGCTCGACGACCTGGAGGTGTCGGCCGTCGTCCATCGGGACCCGGACGAATCCGGCGCCGCCGCGACGACCCTCCGCGAGGCGCTGCACGCGACGGGCACGGAAGTCATCGCCCTCTCGGCCGCGCAACGTCTCCTCTTCGTCGCCAACAGCTTCTTCCTCCCTGACGGGCAGACCGTCCTCACCTCGACGGCCGCGCACAAGGAACTGGTGTCACTTCTGGAGCCGCGGGGGATAGAGGTGGTGAGCGTGCCCTTCGACGACCACCACAAGCTCTTCGGAAGCGTTCACTGCGCACTCAACACCGTTCGTGTTCCGGAGCAGGAGACCGAGACCTCATGACGAAGGCACCTCAGACGGGTCCGCTCCCCACACGATCCGAGCGTCTGCGGGGGCAACTCGCCCTCGCGGTCAGCATCGTGGGGATCGGCTCGGCCTTCATCTTCGTGCGCCGGAGCGAGGTGGACCCCACCGCGACGCTCATGCTGCGCATGCTGGCCGCATCGATGATGATCGGGGCAGTCCTCGCTCCGCGGAGCGCTGCTGTACGTGTGCGGGACATACGCGGCCGGGACGTGGGACTGCTCGTGCTGGCCAGCGTCGTCTCCGGGCTCGATCTGCTGGCCAATCAGTGGTCGGTCAGCTACACCTCGGTCGCCAACGCCGCGTTCCTGATGAATGCTTCGCCCGTGTTCGTGCTGCTCTTCGCCTGGCTGGTGTACCGCGAGCGCGTCGCCCTGATGAAGCTGGTGGCGGTGGCCGTCGCCGTGGCCGGGGGCACGTTCGTGGTGGCGGGCGGAGGGGACCGGGCGCCGAGCAGCCTGCACGCTTTCGGCGACGGACTCGCTCTGACGTCCGCGGCGCTGTACGCCGTGTTCCTCCTCATGACCAAACATCTGCGGGAGCGCATCCCCACGAGCGTCATCATGCTCACGAACTCGCTGGTGATCATGGTGATGTTGGCACCCGTGGCGGTCTTGACGAGCGAACCCCTGCTGCCGAAGAGCGCCGCGGGCTACGCGCTGATCTTCGGCTACGCGCTCGTCAGCCAGCTGCTCGGGCACGGGCTGATGACCTACGCGCTGCGCACCGTGGACCCCGCCCTCGCGTCAATGTCCGGGCTGCTGCGCCCAGTCGTGGCCGCCGCTCTGGCGTGGCTGATCCTCGACGAGGGAATGGATTCGCTCCAGTTCCTGGGCGGCGCCGTCATGCTGCTCGCGTTCTACTGCTTCCAGCGTGCGGACTCGGGCGGCGCCGGCCCCTCATCCGCCACCACCGAGGAGGAGCAGCAGCTGAGCCTTGCGGAACAGTCGAGACGTCCGAGGAGTTCGGACCCGACTCCGCAGGTAACGGCCGACGGCCCCGCAGACGACGGGTGAGTGCGTCGTGGCGAACGGGCCTGCCGCATCGCGCGCTCAACCGCGATGCGGGTCACGACCTGCGGGGCTGCCCGACTCGGAAGGGAAGGAGCCGCAGGGAAGGAGCCGCCCACCACGTAATGGCGCATAAGTGCAGTTCGGCCGAGTGAGGCGGGCGCGTCAGTGTTTCACCGGTCGCGGCAGACGCTGTGAGAGGCTGGGGCGTATGAACCGGTTGGCTGGTGTGACCTCGCCTTATCTGCTTCAGCATGCCGACAATCCGGTCGACTGGTGGCCGTGGGGACCTGAGGCGTTCGAGGAAGCGAAACGGCGTGATGTACCCGTTCTGCTGTCGGTCGGCTACTCCGCGTGCCACTGGTGTCATGTGATGGCTCACGAGTCGTTCGAGGACGACGAGGTCGCGGCGTATCTGAACGAGCACTTCGTGCCGGTCAAGGTCGACCGCGAGGAGCGCCCCGACGTCGACGCCGTCTATATGGAGGCCGTGCAGGCGGCGACCGGCCAGGGCGGCTGGCCGATGACCGTCTTCCTCACCGCCGACGCCGAACCCTTCTACTTCGGGACGTACTTCCCGCCGGAGTCCCGGCACGGCCCGCCCTCCTT
>NZ_JBHVWF010000146.1:0-20086 GCF_042882365.1 Streptomyces sp. NPDC058221
GTCATGGGCAGCGGTATCAACGCGGCCGGCACCATGGGGCGGCTGCGTACCGCCACCCAGACCCTCTCCAGGATCGGCCTGCGGCCCGCCGAGGTGCTCCGGCACCTCGACGAGATCACCGCTGATCTGGACCCCTGGTTCGCCACCTGCGTCTACGCCGTGTACGACCCGGCCCGGAGCACCTGCCGGGTGAGTACCGCCGGGCACCTTCCGCCGGTGCTGATACCGGCAGGGAGCCCGCCGCGGCTGCTCGACCTGCCGGCCGGGGCGCCGCTCGGAGTGGGCGGTGTGCCCTTCAGCGATGTCACGGTCGGGTTCGGGCCGGGTGACCGGCTCGTCCTCTACACGGACGGCCTGGTCGAGACCCGCGACCAGGACATCGACACCCGGCTCGACTCCCTGCTGGGGCTGCTCCGCGAGCCGGACCCGTCGCTGGAGAAGTCCTGCGACCGGCTGCTGCGGGAGCTGCGCGACCCCAGCCACCACGACGACGTGGCCCTGCTGATGGCGCGGGTGCGCAGCTGACGCCGGGCACGGGGCACGCAGCGACGAGGTTCAGCGGCCGCATCTGCGGTGCCGGCGGCAACCGCGGGCCGGCTTGCCGATCCGGTGCGCTCCGGCACCGAGGAAGCCCAGCCCGATGCCGAACATCCAGGAGTCCTTGGCCAGCGGGACGCCGGCCTGGCTCGGGCGCAGACTGCCCGGCTCACGCATCCCCGGAACCCGCAGATACAGGCCGAGCAGCCCGCCGGAGAACCCGGTCAGGGCCAGTCCGGCGAGCCTGGTCGGCACGAACGGGACGAGCAGCGTGCCGCCCACCGCGATCTCGGACCAGGCCAGCAGCCGGGTGAAGCGTTCGGCCTCGATCTTCTCCAGGAACGGGTAGGCGGTGCAGGCCATGCCGTGCAGCGTCTGCGCGGTCGCCTCATCGGCCTTGAGCTTGCCCAGGCCGGAGTTCAGGATGAACGCGCCGGTGGCGAGGCGGGGCGGGATGTCACGCGGTTCAAGCACCGAAAGCATCGGAAGCCTCCACAGATCAGGTCCAAGGCCCCTGACCGATGATAGACAGCGGGCGCCCGGACCGCTCGCAGAGAACGGCCGTGGGGACGGCACGGGGTCGGCCATACTGGTCCGCGGCGGGACTCGAGAGGCGGCACAGTGAACCGACAACAACCCGAATACGACGTCCTGGTGATCGGCGGCAGCGGAGTGGACACGATCGTCCGCGTCGATGCCCTGCCGGTCCCGCTCGCCGATTCGGTCATGGTCGGCCCGATCGAGGAATGGCCCGGCCACACCGGGGGCAACGTGGCCCTCGGCGCGCGGGCGCTCGGTCTGGGCGTGGCTCTGCTCGACTGCATCGGCGACGACTGGACCGGCGCCCAGGTGCGCGAGCGGCTGGCCGAGGGGGACGTGGAGTTCCACCCGCTGATCTCCGCGGCGGGCACCCGCCGCGCGGTGAACCTGGTGGACGCGAAGGGCAGGCGGATCTCGTTCTACGACGCCCGTGACCCGGAGGATCTGCGGATGCCGCCGGAGTTCTATCTGCCCCGGCTGCGGCGCACCCGCCATGTCCATCTCTCCATCATGAACTTCACCCGCTTCCTCTACGACGACATCGAGGCCCTCCAAGTCCCCGTCTCCACCGATCTCCACGACTGGGACGGACTGAACGAGCACCAGCGGGAGTTCGCCCTGCGCTCCGATCTCGTGTTCTTCAGCGCGGCGTCGGCGGGCGAGCGCACCCCCGCGCTGATGCGGCAGATCCTGAGCGAGGGCCGTGCACAGACGGTGGTCGCCACGGCGGGCGCCGACGGTTCCTACCTCCTGACCCGCGACGGCGGCCCGGAGCCGCTTCACGTCCCGGCGACGGTGCCGCCCGCACCGGTGGTGGACACCAACGGCGCGGGCGACGCGTTCGTCACCGGTTTCCTGTACGGGCGGCTGGACGGCCGGAACGTCCGCGACTGCGCCCGGCTGGGTGCGGTGGCGGGTGCCCACGCCTGCACGGCCCCCGGCTCGACCGCACTTGTCGGCCGGGCGGAGCTGCTGGCGGGGGACAGCGACGCTTCCCGAGGGCCGGCGCCCGTCAACTGAGCACGCCCGGGTACCCGTGCCGGTGGACTTCGGTACGGGTACCCCGGGCCCGCTCAGAGCTCCACGGTCAACTGAGCCTGCACATGCGCGCGCAGCACGCCCGCCATATCGGTCGCGCAGTCGCTGAGGAGCCACTGCGTCTGGAGCCCGTCCATCAGCCCGATCAGCTGCTGCGCCGCTTCACCGGGTGCGATGCCGGTGCGCAGCGCGCCCTCGTCCCGCGCCTCCTCGTAGGAGACGGCCGTGGTGCGGACCGAGTTGCGGTAGCGCTCCACGAAGTACGTGTGTGCCGGGTGACCGGTCGATGTCGCCTCGGCGGCGAGTACGGAGAACAGCTCGACGATTCCCCGGCGCCGGGCGTTCAGCGCGGCGAGGTCCACGAGCCGGCGCAGCCGGTCCACGCCCGTCGGACCGCCGACGGCGAGCCATGCGCCGTCCACCTCGTCGCGGTGTTCCAGCACGGCGAGCAGCAGCGACTGCTTGGTCGGGAAGTGGTGGAGCAGACCGGGGTGCGAGATCCCGCAACGGGTGGCGATCAGCCGCAGGGAGGCTCCCCGGTAGCCGACCTCGCCGAACAGGGCCATGGCCTGGTCGAGGATCTCCACGCGTTTGGCGCGGCCCTTCGCATAGCCACGCCGCGTATCGCCGGTCACGTGTCACCCTTCCCGGCCGTCTGGGACGGCACCGCTGAGTACAGTCGCACATCCATATACTTACCACTCGGTCGGGATTGGGCGTACGGTGGGTCCGCGCGGCCGAGTTGGGCCGTGCCGTACCGCCGGCCGGCCCCTCCACCACCCGGGTGTCCGCCCGATGAGAACGTCACCGACGTTGCGAAAGGAACTCCTGTGGGCTCCTCACTGCCCTATCTCGACCCCGCGCTGTCCGTCCCCGAGCGCGTGGCCGACCTGGTCGGCCGGATGACGCTGGCCGAGAAGGTCGGCCAGATGCTCCAGCTGAACGCGAAGGACGGGGTCCGGCACCACATCGAGGACATGCACGCGGGATCGATCCTGCACGCCTCCCCCGAGCGGGTCCTGGAGGCGGCCGCGCTCACCGAGCGGACCCAGCTGCGGATCCCGCTGCTCGTCGCGGAGGACTGCATCCACGGGCACTCGTTCTGGGAGGGGGCGACGATCTACCCCACCCAGCTCGGCATGGCCGCGACCTGGGACCCGGAGCTGGTGGAGCGGATCGCGCGGGCCACGGCCGTCGAGGTCGCCGCGACCGGTGTCCACTGGACGTTCTCCCCGGTCCTGTGCATCACCCGGGACCTCCGCTGGGGCCGGGTGAGCGAGACGTTCGGCGAGGATCCCTTCCTCATCGGCGAGCTCGCCTCGGCGATGGTGCGCGGGTATCAGGGGGACGGCCTCGACGACCCGACGGCGGTCCTGGCGTGCGCCAAGCACTTCGCGGGTTACTCCGAGACCCAGGGCGGCCGGGACGCCAGCGAGGCGGACATCTCACGCCGCAAGCTGCGCTCCTGGTTCCTGCCCCCGTTCGAGCGGGTCGCCAAGGAGGGCTGCCGGACGTTCATGCTCGGCTACCAGTCCATGGACGGGGTCCCGATCACCGTCAACAACTGGCTGCTGAACGAGGTGTTGCGCGGTGAGTGGGGCTACACCGGGACGCTGGTGACGGACTGGGACAACGTCGGCCGCATGGTGTGGGAGCAGCGGGTCTACGCCGACCACGCCCAGGCGGCCGCCGCCGCGGTCCGGGCGGGCAACGACATGGTCATGACGACGCCGGACTTCTTCGACGGTGCGCAGGAGGCGGTCGCCGGGGGCACCCTCGACGAGGCGGAGGTCGACGAGGCGGTCCGCCGGATCCTGACGCTCAAGTTCGAGCTGGGCCTGTTCGAGAATCCGCGCCACCCCGACCGTGAGCGGCAGGCCGCTGTCATCGGCAGCGCCGACCACGCCGTGCTCAACCTCGAAGCGGCCCGCCGCTCGCTGGTGCTCCTCACCAACGACGGCACCCTGCCGCTGGCCGGCGGTTTCGGGGCCGGGGCGGACGGGCGCGCGCTCGCGGCCGCCGGCACCGCGCCCCGCACGGTCGCGGTCATCGGCCCCAACGCCGACGACCCGCAGACCCAGCTCGGTGACTGGGCGGGCTCCTCGGGTCAGGCGGACTGGCTGCCGGACGGCCAGCCGCGCGACATGATCCGTACCGTGCTGGACGGGTTCCGGGAGCATGTGCCGGACGGCTGGAGCGTCACCCACGCACGCGGGGCCGACATCCTCACCGTCGGGCCGGACCCCGAGGGCGCCTTCTTCCCCGACGGGCAGCCCCGGCCGGAGATCGTCGTCCCGGCGGAGCCGTCCGAGGCCCTGATCGCCGAGGCCGTCGCCGCGGCGCAGGCCGCCGACCATGTCGTAGCGGTGGTGGGTGACCGTATCGAGCTGGTCGGCGAGGGGCGTTCGACCGCGACTCTGGAACTGATCGGCGGCCAGATCGCACTGCTCGACGCGCTCGCCGCGACGGGCAAGCCGTTCGTGGTGGTCGTCATCAGTTCCAAGCCGCTCGTGCTGCCGCCCTCGGCGCACCGCGCGGCGGCGATCGTGCACGCCTTCAACCCGGGCATGCTCGGCGGTCGGGCCGTCGCGGAACTGACCCTCGGACTCATCGAGCCGTCCGGCCGGCTGCCGGTCTCCTTCGCGCGTCACTCGGGACAGCAGCCGACGTACTACAACCAGGTGCGCGGCCAGCACGGCAGCCGGTACGCGGACCTGACGCAGCACCCGGCGTTCGCCTTCGGTGAGGGCCTCAGCTACACGACGGTCACCTACTCGGATCTGGAGGTGCTCACCGACGTCCTCGGCACGGGTGACACGCTGCGCGCGCGCGTCGTCGTCCGTAACGCCGGTGAGCGTCCCGTGCTGGAGACCGTGCAGGCGTACGTCAGCGACACGGTGACCTCCGTGACCTGGGCCGAGAAGGAGCTCAAGGCCTACCGTCAGGTGACACTGGCTCCGGGCGAGTCGCGCGAGGTCGTCATCGAGCTGCCGGTCGCGGAGTGCAACCTCGTGGACGCCGGGGGCAGTCGGATCGTCGAGCCGGGCGCGTTCGAGCTGCTCGTCGGCCCGTCGTCGCGCGATGACGCCCTGCTCCGGGCGGGGTTCACGGTCAAGGACTAGGTTCTTTCGCCCGGTTGGGGCCGGGTACCCCGGACGAAGAGCGCTGTGGCCGGACCCTCCCTGGAGAGTGAGGATCCGGCCGGTCGGGGCGTTCAGCCCTGCGCCATCACGATGGCGGACGTCACCGCGGGCCGCCCCCCGCCGCCGGGGCCGGACCGAGCACAGCGATGAGCCGGTCCGTCACCTCGTCCGCGGGACGGGTGGCGTCGATGGTGCGCAGCAGACCGGCGGACGCGTAGTACGCGGACAGGGGTGCACTCTCCGCACGGAAAACGGCGAGCCGGTGACGGACCTTCGCGGGGACGTCGTCGGCGCGCTGGTGGAGCTCGCCGCCACAGTGGTCGCACAGGCCGGCCACCCTGGGTGGCGCGGTGCGCAGATGGAAGATGTGGCCGTTGTCCCGGCGGCAGATGTGCCGACCGCTGATCCGGCGCACCACCTCATCTTCGTCGACGGTGAACTCGAACGCCGCGCACAGCGACGCGCCCACCTCCGACAGGATGAGGTCAAGTGCCTTGGCCTGGAAGGCAGTGCGGGGGAACCCGTCGAGGAGCGCCCCGTCTGCCGTGTCCGGTTCGCGCAGCCGGCCGCGTACCACTGACGTGATGAGTGCGTCGGGCACGAGCCGGCCCGCCTCGATGAGGGCCGCTGCCCGCCGTCCGAAGACCGTACGGTCGCGGACCTGTTGGCGCAGCATGTCCCCGGTGGACAGGTGCGGCAGGGACAGCCGGGCCGCGAGGCGGCGGGCCTGAGTGCCCTTGCCCGCTCCGGGAGGCCCCAGAAGTACCACATGCATCAGACCCTCACTCCTTCGGAGCGGCGTGCGCCAAGTGCACGACAGGCTGGGGACGTTGTGGTGCCGGGTGCGCCGGGGCGGCTGCCCGCCGGGACGTTGCACGCTGCAGGGACACCACGATCAGCGCCGACATGATCAGCATGGCGCCGGTCAGCCAGAGTCCGGGCCGTACCGAGCCGGTCATGTCCTTGAGCCAGCCCGTGGCGTACGGCGCGACGAATCCGCCCAGGCTGCCGATGGTGTTGACCAGGGCGATGCCCGGAGCCGCGGCGCGCTTGCCGAGCAGCGCGGTGGGAAGAGCCCAGAACACCGGCGTCGCCGAGAGCACGCACACCGCACAGACGCTGATGGCAGCCATGGTCGCCAGCGGGCTGTCGAGGTACAGCGCGAGGGGTACGAAGACGCCGCCGAGAACGGCGGGCAGGGCCACACCACCGGCCCGGCCCGGTCGCCGCTGGGCATAGCGCCCCCAGAACACCATCGCGACGGCTCCCAGCGCGTACGGGACGGCGTTGATGAGACCGCGGTCGATGACGGAGAACGTGCTGCCGTCCGCCTTCTCGAAGCCCGCGATGATGGTGGGCAGGAAGAAGCTCAGCGCGTACAGCCCGTACACGATGCCGAAGTAGGCGACGCCGAGCAGCACGGTACGCGGCGTGAACCAGGCGCCCCCGTCCCGCGGGCCCTCGCCGCCCTGGCGCTCGGCGCCGTCCTCGGCGACCCGGTCGACGAGCCAGGTGCGCTCGGGCCCGGTCAGCCAGCGCGCATCCTGCGGCCCGTTGGGCAGCATCCGCCACACGACCACCGCGAGCAGCAGGGCGGGAACGCCTTCCAGCAGGAACATCGCCCGCCATCCGTCGAGTCCGAACAGCTGGTCCGCGTGCCCGACCAGCAGCGCGGACAGCGGGCCGCCGAGCGCGGTCGACAGAGGGAGGGCGACGAAGAATCCGGCCATGAACCGGGTCCTGACCTCACGGGGCAGCCACAGCGTCAAGTAGAAGACGATGCCGGGCAGGCAGCCTGCCTCGGCGATGCCGAGGAGCAGCCGCGCCGTCTGGAGCTGGCCGGCGCTCTGCACGAACGCGGTGAGCGTCGCGACGATGCCCCAGGAGACGAGGATGCGTACGAGCCAGGTCCTGGCGCCGAAGCGGCGCAGAGCCAGGTTGCTGGGGATCTCCACCAGAGAGTAGCCGAGGAAGAAGATGCCGGAGGCCAGGCCGAAGGCGGTCGAGGACAGGCCCAGCGCGTCGTTCATGCCGTTGGGCCCGGCGAAAGCGATGTTGCTGCGGTCGAGGTAGCTGACCAGGTAGAGCAGGCCGAGCAGGGGCAGCAGCCGCCTGCCCACCCGGGCGTACACCTGCGCCCCGACGATGGGGGGTTGTTCGGCCCTGCTCACGTCCGGGGCCGCGGGTCTGCGCCCTGTGGTGCGTATGCCGTCGCTCACGACTCGTCCTCCAGGAGATGTCCGAGGTCGCCCAGGGCCTTCTTGATGTCGGCGTGCGTGATGTCGCCCAGACGCAGCACCTTGAACGGCACGGTGGCGGCGGTGACGATCGTCGAGGAGGCAGTGGTGCCCTGGTGGCCGCCCTTGACGACCATGTCGACGGACTGGCCGATCTGTTCGACGGCCAGGTCGAGGTCGACGAGAACGCCGTCGGCCTGGCCGGACAGGTTGGCGGAGGTCATGGCCACCGGCCGGCCGACCTGCTCGATCAGCTGCTGGATGGTCGGGTTGGCGAGGCAGCCGATGGCCACGGTCGGGCCGCCGCACACCAGGTGGTCCGGGATCCGGGTGGTGCGCGGCAGCACGATGTTGAACGGGCCGGGCCAGAACGCGTCGGTCATGCGCCGCACGGCCTCCCGGTGCTCCTCGGGCACGGCCGTGTACCCCTCCCACTCCTGCGGGTGGCGGACGAACAGGGTGAGCGCGGAGGTCGCCGGGCGGCGCTTGATGGCGAAGGCGCGCTTGACGGCTGCACTGTTCCACGGGTCCATGGTCAGTGCCAGGTTGGTGTCGGACGGGGCTACCACGACACCTCCGTTACGGACCAGGTCGCCCGCGACCCGCAGGTTGTGTGCGGTGGGTTCCACTACGTTGGCCTCGGTGGGAGCGGTCGTCATGAGAGTTCTCCTTGTTTTCGCATACGTGGTTCACGCACAGGGCGCGCTTGAGGCATGCCGGTGTCGCACGGCATGGAATGGGACGAGGGTGAAGAGGGCGGCCGGGCCCGTCACTTGGACAGGCGGGTCACGGCATCCACGGCCGTGAAGCGGCGCGGCACCTCGACCGCGCGCAGCCGGCCGCGGCACCAGCGGCGCAGAGCCGTCGCGTCGAGGGAGCCGACGCCGGGACGGTAGAGGATCTCGGCCGCCAGCTGGGTGGCGGCCTCCGGGTCGGGTTCGACGCGGGCGGCGACGACATCGGGGTGTTGCGCCAGCACGCGCTCCACAAGCCCGAGATAGATTTTCTCGCCGTTCACGGAGGCCACCCGCCGTGAGCGGCCGACCAGCCGGATGCCGCCGTTGTCGAGACGCTCGCCGAGGTCACCGGTGGGCACCTCGCCGCCGAGGGGGTAGGGGACGTAACCGCCGTCCCGGTAGGTGCCGAGCTGTGCGGTCGGGGTGTGGACCACGAGTTCGCCCATGCCGTCGCGGGTGCCGGCGGTGGGGCGCAGTTCGAGCCGGACGCCGGCCAGGGGTGTGCCGAGTCCTTCCGGGTGGTGTGTCCGGCCGAGCGGGTTGGTGGCCACCCTCGGGCCCGCTTCCGTCAGGCCGTACGTCGAGAACACCTCGGGGACGCCTCGGCCGCGCAGCTCGCCGAGAGCGGTGCGGCCGAGGCGGTCGCCGCCGACGGTGATCTGGCGCAGGGAGGTGGGCAGCGGGTCGCTGCCGTCCAGGACGCGCAGGAGCAGGTGCGGGGTGAGCGCGGTGTGTGTCGTCTCATGTTCCCGGGCGGCAGCGAACCAGTTCGAGGTGGAGAACGGCGGTTCCATCAGGGCCAGTTGCATGCCCCGGGCGAGCACGCCGAGCACCCCGCAGACCAACGCGGACGAGAAGTGCATCGACTGGGACAGCAGATAGCGGCCCTCGGGGCCGGGGGCGCCGACGCTGTTCCAGTGCATCTGCGCATTGCGCAGCAGGTTGGCCCGGCTGTGCACGACGGCCTTGGGCAGTCCGGTGCTGCCCGAGGTGGCCAGGACCAGCGCCGGCTCCCCGAGCGGCAGTTGGCGCTCGCTGCCGCACAGGCCGCCGTCGGGCGGGGTGAGGGCCGCGAGGGCACTGTGGTTGTCCTGCCGGACGACCACGGCCCGCTCACCCCAGCTGCGGGCGACGGCCGGGGTGCCCCGGGCCGCCCGCGCCCCGGTCGCCTCGGCAAGGATGCGGTAGCTCTCCGGAGCCAGTTGGTCGGACAGCAGGACGGGAACGAGGTCCAGTTGCCAGGCAGCCATGAGGTCGAGGAGCGTCGACAGACGGCTGCCGGTGGCGACCACGACGCGGTCGCCGGGACCCGCGCCGAGCGACGCCCAGTCGGCGGTGCGTTCCTCGGCGAGGGCGCACAGGTCGGCGGCGGTCAGGACCCGGGTGCCGGTCATGGCGTGCTCGGTCACGGATGCCGCCGGGTGGATCCAGTCCAGGCCGGGCGGCGGGGTGGTGCCCGGGTGCGCGGCGAGTGCCGGTATGCCGCTCACGCCGCCCCCACCGGGACCCGCTCGGCGAGCAGCGCCGCCACCCGTCGCAGGGCCGCGTGATCCTCCTGGCCGAGCCCCGGGGCGGCGGGCGAACGGGCGTACAGCGCACGGGGATCGAGCCGTACGGCGTCGGTCCCGTCCGCATCCGTGCCGCTCACCCGTTCCAGGGCGGCCAGGACGGCGAGGCCCTCGCCGCCACGGCCGCCGGCGTCCGGCAGCCACGTGATGTGACCCACGTACGCCGTGTCCACGGCGCCCGCCGCCAGGCGCAGCGCCCCGAGCAGGCAGGCGCCGTCCAGGCCCGCACCCCGCCCGGCCAGAACCACGGAGGGCCCCTGGGCGGGCAGTCGCTGCGCCACGCTCTGCGCCACGATGTTGTATCCGGCCACCGAGAACGTGGAGGGCGAGCGCCGGCCGGCCGCGAGGCCGAGCGCGAACTTCCGCACGGAGGCCTGGTTCCCGCGCCGGGTGCTGATGAACACGCCCCGCCGGAAGGCCTCACCGCCGGGCGGATGGCTCTCGGCGTGCACACCGGCCGCGAGTTCACCGAGGCGCGAGGCAGGATCGCGGCGCGAGCGCAACTGTGCGTGCGGTACCTCGTGGACTGCGGAACCGTGGGGCAGGGCGTCCCGCAGGGCCGCCGCGTGGGCAGGGGTCGCGAGCACGACGGCCGACGAGAGGGCGTAGGCCCCACGCAGCCCGTCGAAGGTCAGAACGTTCATGTCATGCCACCTCCTGGGTGCACACGGACGCGGAGTACACGTTCCGTCCGTGATGGGCGAGCCGGGCTTCTACGGTGGACAGGCGGCCGGAGCGCACGACGCGGGCCTCGAGTACCGCGCCGCCGCTGCGCCAGTGGTCTTCGCCGTCCGGCTGCGGGTGGCCGCGCAGTTCGACGACCTTCGCCGGGACGGCCCGCTGCGCGCCGCGCACCTGGCTGGCGAGGCGGCAGGCGATCTGGTGCAGCGCCTCCGCGGCGATCAGCCGGTCCGCGTGTGCGGGCACGGCGTCGGGCATCCGCAGGTTGGCCCGGGCCGTGGGGCCGGTGACGGTGAGCGGACCGCACAGGTCGAGGAACCAGCCGGTACCGGGACCGGGCACGGCCGCCGTGGGCGGGGGCAGCTCATTCATGGCTGTCCTCGCTGGGCCAGGTACCCATGATGTGGTAGCCCGCGTCGACGTACACGGTCTCGCCGGTGACTCCGGAGGACAGGTCGCTGAGCAGGTACAGGGCCGTGCCCGCGACATCGTCCGCGGTGATGGGGCGGGCCAGCGGGCTGCGCTGTGCGCGCTGCGACATGGACGTCGTGAAGTTGGGCAGCCCGAACGTGGCCAGCGTGCGCATCGGGCCGGCCGAGAGCACGTTGACGCGGGTGCCGGCGGGCCCGAGCTCGGCGGCCAGGTAGCGGGCGGCGGACTCCAGGGCCGCTTTGGCCACGCCCAGCACGTTGTAGCCGTGGCAGACACGTTCGGCGCCGAGATACGACAGCGACAGGACCGAGGCGTGGGGGGCCAGATGGGGGCGGGCCGCCCCGGCCAGCCCGATCAGCGAGTAGACGGAGGACTCCATGGCGTGCGTGAAGCCGGCCCGGCTGGTGGCGGCGAGCCCGCCGGCCAGTTCGTCCTTGTCGGCGTGGGCGACGGCGTGCACGATGAAGTCGATCTGTCCGTGCCGCTCGGCGAACTCGGCGCACACGCGCTCCATGTCGCCGTCGCTGAGTGCGTCGCAGGCGCCGAGGTACGGGTCCCCGGGCAGCCGGGGCAGCGCACGCTCCAGCCACTTCCCGGCACTCACGCTGCGGTAGGTGAAGCCGAGTTCGGCCCCCTCGTCGGCGAGGCGGCGGGCGATGCCCCAGGCGATGGAGCGCTGGTTGACGACGCCGACGACGAGGCCCTTGCGCCCGGCCATCAGTCCGGCGGGGGCGGGGGGTTCGGCGAGCGCGGTGGCCGAACGGCCGGCGGTCGGTGCTGTGTTCACGTTCTCCCTCACAGTTGGGCTCCTCCGGCGACCGGGACCACGGCGCCGACCATCGTCGGCTTCCTGCTGACCATCGCGGCGACGACCTCGGCCACGTCTCGCGGGTTCGTGAACCGGCGCAGCGGGATCTCCTTGAGGTAGGCGCTGCGCTCCTTTCCCTGGAGCATCGAACGGGTCAGATCGGTCTCCACGAAGCCGGGTTCGACGACGTTGGCCAGGACGTCGAACCGCGCGCCCTCCAGGGCGACGGACGCGGCATAGCGGGTCAGGGCCGCCTTGCTGACCCCGTACATCGTGTTGCCGACACGGGCGTTGCGCCGGGCCTGCGAGGAGATGAAGACGATGTCTCCGCGCCGGCGGCGCACCAGATAGGGCAGGACCGCGTGCGTGAAGGTCACGGCGCTGCCCAGGTTGGTCTCGAGCAGGAGCTCCATGTCCTGCCAGGTGACCTGCATGGCCAGTTTGTCCGCGGTCAGCCCCTGGTTGTTGACGAGTGCCTGCAGCCGTCCGCCGGTGCCGACCGCGGCGACGAACTCGGTGACCTCCTCCAGGACCCGTCCGTCGACCCGTGAGCCGCGGGCGTGGCCCCGGGACTGTTCCACGACCTCGTCGGCGGCCTGCTTGGAGTTGAGATAGGTGAACTCGACGTCGAAGCCGTCGGCCACCAGCTGGCGGACCACCGCTCGTCCGATGCCGCGCGCCGCGCCGGTGACGATGGCCACCGGCCGTGCGCCGTCCGTCTCCTGTCCGGCCCGCGTGTCCCGCGCGGTGTTCTGTACGTCTTCGGGAACCTGCGGTGCCTCATTGCTCATCGGTGATGAACACCCCCCTCGCGGCGACGACGTCGCCCGTCGGTTCTTCCAGTACGGCTGTGCATTCGATGCGCTCGTCGGGCCGCTGCGCACGGCGGGCCGTGAACCTGACGCGAGCGGGCGGTACGAGGGCGCGGGCGAACCGCACGTCGCGCAGCACCCCGGTGTGGACGGCGTCGTACCGGGCCGCCCCGGCCAGCTGTTGGGCCAGTTCGGACATCAGATGGACGATCGCGGAGCCCGGCAGCATGGGATTGCCGGGGAGGTGCTCGGCGAACACCGGCCAGTGCGGGTCGAGTCGGAGATTTCGCTCGATGACGTCGCAGCCGTCGGCGGGGCCCGGTGGCCAGGTCAGCGGGATGCCGAGCAGCCGGACCGGCAGCGCCGGTTCGGGTGCGGCGCTCATGCGGCGGCCGCCGTTCGCGCGCGTCCGCGCCGGCCGCCGAACTCCAGCTGCGCGGTGACGAAGCCCGCGAACGACGTGGCGTCCACGCGCGGCCGGGCCGCGGCCGGCACCTGGCTGTCCACGTTCCGGTGGTCGAAGACGAACGGGCAGCTCATGAAGGCCACGTTGTCGGCGTTGACCGAGGCGAAGCCGCGGTCGAGGGCCGTGCGTGGCGCTCCGATCGCGAGCACGTCGCCGCCCAGGGCGGCGTTGACCGCGTCGATCGCCTCGCCGTTGCGAAGCCGCTGATCGCCCAGGTGGTAGTAGGCGCTCACCTCGGCTTCCGCAGCTGCGCGTTCGGCCAGCGAGGCGCAGCTCGCCGCGAGCTGGTCGACGTGCACCAGCGGCGGGGCGAGGGTCTCCGCGATGTCCAGGGTGAGGGTCGCTCCCCTGCTGCGGACCTTCGCGATCATCTCGACGAGGGTGTAGTAGCCGGCCCGGTTGGCCTGCACCGGCCGGTGTCCTGCGGGCCCGATGACGGAGCCGACCCGCAGCGAGGTGACGGGGTGGCCCTCACGCTCGCGAAGCCCGTCGAGCATGTGCTCTGCCAGGACCTTGGAGACGACGTACGGGTTCACCGCGTCGACGTCCCACACCGGCTCCTCCAGGACGAGGCTCGGGGTGCGGCCGGGGTCGCCGGGGCCGGTGACCCCGACGGTGGACACCTGGAAGAAGCGCTCCTGAGGCCGGCACAGCCTCAACAGCCGGACAGGGGCCGCCGCGTTGGCGTCGACGGTGTGGCGCAGTCGGTCCATGTCGTACGAGAGCGTGGCGCCGATGTTCCACACCTGCGCGACCGTGCCGAAGCCGAGGCGGGCCAGTGCCGCCCCGTCCGCGTCCCGCAGGGCGAGCGACTGGAGGTGTCGCGCGTGGCCCGGATCGTCGCCGGTCGCCTCCAGTACCGCGGCCACCTTGGCGCGGATCGAGGCGGTTTCGGGGTCGCGGTCGCCGGTGGTGAGGACGAGGGCACGGTCGAAGGCGGGCAGCAGAGCCGCCGTCACCGCCGTGCCGACCAGTCCGGTGGCGCCGGTGAGGACGAGCGTGCGGCTCATCGGGGTGTCCTTGCCAGGACGACACAGGAGTTGGCGCCGCCGAACCCGTAGGTGACGCTGGCGCCGAGCGTGCCGTCGGCCAGCGGCCGGGCACCGACGGCCACGGGGATGCCGGCCCACCGCTCGTGCGGGGAGCGCAGGCCCACGGTCGGGGGTGCCGTCCTTTCCCGCAGCGCGTAGGCGGTGACCAGCGCTTCGACGGCGCCGGTGGCACCGAGGGAGTGGCCGAGTGCGCCCTTGCTGGCAGAGACGACGGCGCCGCCCTTCGGAAACACCTGCCGGTAGACCGCGGCTTCCATCTCGTCATTGACGGGGGTGCCGGAGCCGTGGCCGTTGAGGTAGCCGACCTCGTCCGGCGTGGCGCCGGCCATGTCGAGTGCGGCGCGCACCATCCGCGCCGCGTTGGACCCCGACATGTCGGGCGAGGTCAGCGACTCGACGTCGGTACTGGCCGCCCAGCCGCGCACCACGGCCAGTGGCGTCCGTGCACTGCGGTCGACGGCGGTGAGGACCAGGCAGCATGCGCCTTCGCCGAGTGTGGTGCCGTCGGATGCCGCGTCGTAGGGGCGGCACCGGTCGGGCGACATGGTCTTCAGGCCCGCGTGGCCGCTGTACTTGCCCGGTTCGAGCGAGTCCACGCCCACGGCGAGGACCGTGGTGGCGATCCCGGTGGCGATGAGGTCGCAGCCGTAGCCGACGGCATCGGTTCCGGAGGAGCAGGCCGAGGAGAGAACGACCACCGGACCGTGCAGGCCGAGGGTGGCGGCGACCTCGTCCCAGAAGTGGTCGAGCTCCACGTCCGGGCCACTCTGTTCGAATATGTCGCCGAGGCTGACGCCGACGACCACCCAGGCCTCGGCGAGGTCCGCGGGGGTCAGGCCGGCCTCGGCGCCGGCCTGTTCGATGGCCTGGGTCATCGCGTGCACGCTGAGCGCGGCGAGACGGTCGCCGCCCGTGGCCGCGGCGTACCCGGCGACCTGTCCCGCGGTGGCCGAGCGCAGCCCGTCGGCGTCGAAGAGCGTCACGTCCCCGAGCCCGTCGCGTCCGGCCAGCAACTGGAACCAGGTGGCGTCCGCGGAGTCGGCGAGAGCGGTGACAGCGCCGGCTGCGACGATGGCGACCTCGCTCATGCGGCACGCCCGAGGTCGATGCGGTCCGCGATCGCCTGCGGCACGGGCAGCAGTCGGTAGGGCTCGCGCTGGACGAAGACGAGGTTGAGCTCGGCGCGTGCCAGGAGCTTGCCGCGCGACTCCGCCTTGAAGTTGAGGCGCAGGGACCGGCCGAGGTTCTCGGCCCGGGTGATGGAGGTGGTGACGGTGTCGCCGCGCAGTGCCGAGTTGCTGTACGAGGCCTTCACGCGTGCCACTCGGATCTCGACGCCGTCCCCGAAGAATCCGGGCGGTGTGCTGTGTGCGGCGAGAAACTCCTTGAGTGCGTTGCTGTACCACTTCAGGTAGTTGGAGAAGTGGACGACTTCGAACTCGTCGACCTCGGCGTCCTGTACAGCATGTTCCAGATTGATGATCACTGCTTCTGTTCCCCTCCCCTGGGAGCTCTGTGAAGCGGAGCTCAGCTACTCGCGGTGATCTTGGCTGCGACGAGCTCGACGATGCGGGCGACGGTGGAGAAGTTGTCGGGGACGAATTCGCCGTCGCTGATCGACACGTTGTACTCGTCCTCTATGTGGGCCATGAGCTCGGCGAAGCCGAGGGAGTCGACACCCACTTCGGTGCCCAGAAGCATTTCGTCACCGATGTCCTTGGGGTCCATGTCGATGAACAGCGCGTCGACGAGGAAGCCCTTCAGATGCTCAGCGGCGGCGGCGGTGTCGAACGTGGTGGCGGTGACGGTGGCGTTGGACATGAGAATCTCCCTGGACGGTGTGGAACGCGGATGGTGATCTCTGCTGCGGTGCAGGGGTGTTGAGGCACGGAGGCGGGCCGGCGCTGGTGCGGCCCGCCTCCGGTGGACGCGGCCGTCGGGTCAGCCCGCTTCGACCGCGCCGAGGCCTGCCTTGGCGATCTTGATGTCGTCGGACCAGTGGCCGCCGCTGACACCGACGCCGCCGACGATCTCACCGTCCACGACGATCGGCAGACCGCCGCCGAACACGATCAGGCGGCGGATGCCCGTGGGGGCGCCGGCCGACAGCGGGGCGTCGTCCTTGATGAAGTCGTGCCACTGGTCGGTCGGCATGCCGAACCCTGCCGCCGTGTACGCCTTGTCCTGGGCGATCTCCACGGTGAGCAGGGCCGCCCCGTCCATCCGGGCGAAGGCGTTGAGGTGCCCGGACTCGTCGACGACGGCGACGGTGGACGGTACGCCGAGGTCGGCGGCTGCCTTCTGGGCCGCCGCGACGACCTGCTGCGCGAGTTCGTTGCTGAGGGCGGCGCGACGTCGTACCTGAGACATGTTTCTCTCCATTTCGAGGGCTGATTGCGCCGGTGCGGTGCAATCGGTGAGGGGTGGTCAGGCGGTGGCCGGCTGCTCCGTGCCCTGACGTGCCGGGCGGGGCAGGGCGGCCACGGTCACGGCGGCCAGTACCAGGTAGCCGACGGTGATCCCGAGCAGCAGGTGGGGGAAGGAGACGCGGTCGAGGGCCAGGCCCGCCAGGAGCACCAGGACGGTGTTGACGACGGCGAACCGGGCTTCGTTGGCGCGTAGGGCCGCCGCCTTCACGGTGTTCTCCTGGCCGTCGAGCACGGCGCTGATCGCCCCGACGGAGACCGGTCGTACGGCCCCGACACCGGCGCCGAGCGCCACGGTCGCGACGGCAGCGCCACCTGCGTTGGGCTGCCACAGCAGGATCAGCAGTCCGGCGCCGGCGAGCGCTGCGCAGGCGGCCGCGGTGGTCCGGGCGCCGAACCGGTCGACGGCGAGCCGGCCGTAGCGGGCGGTGAAGAAGCCGCTGAGCGTGTACGCGCCGAGCACCAGGCCGAACACGGGCAGCGCCACCTGCAGGCGTACGTACAGCAGATAGGGCAGGAACCCGATGAACAGGGCGAGAACGAAGCCGCGCACGACGGCGTAGTACGAACTCCAGCGCAGGACCGTGCCGTTGGCGGTGGCCGACGGGGCCGCAGTGCGGGCGGGTTGTGCGGGAGGGGTACTGGTGGGCGCCGGTGCGCCGCGGCCTATGGTGCTCGCCGTCAGCGCGGCCAGCACCGACATGGCGGCCGAGAGGAAGAACGGGGCGAGCGTGGAGGCCTGGTAGACGATGGCACCGAGCACCCCGGCCACCAGCGCGGCGGCGAAGGTCAGCGAGCCGCTGCGGCTCTCCCAGCTCCGGGCGTCCGAACCGTCCTTGCGGCAGATCTCGGCCAGCAGCGCCGAGTCGGTGCCGCTGGCGAGGGAGAAGCCCAGCGCCGCGATGACCTGGGCCACCACGGCGACCGGGAGGCCACCGGGCGCCGCGAGGAGCAGCAGGCCGAGAGCCTTGAGGAACTCCCCCGTCACCACCGCACCGGTCAGGCTGAGCCGCTTGGCGAGGGGCTTGACCACCACGGCCGCCACGGCGAGCGTGACGCCGTAGGCGGCGAGTGCCACTTCGACGACAGGGAGCGAGAAGTCCCGGTCGTAGAAGAAGACGAAGAGGATCGTCAGGTGGAAGTAGCTCCGGGACAGGACCCGGTAGGCGGTGAATCTCTGCTGGTGGCCGAGCATGGCGTCAGACCCTGCGCTTTCTCCGTCCGGTGACGGTGTTCGGGGGCGTCGGGCGGGGAGCCGGTCACACGGGCAGTGCGGTCGGCAGCCAGGCGGGGCGGCCCGACTCGTACGCGGCGATCGTGGCGGCGTGCTGGAGCGTCGCGTCGACCTCGTCCAGCCCTTCGAGCAGGCGCTTGCGGTGGAAGGGGTTGAGTTCGAAGGGGACGGTCAGGTCGCCGGCCCGTACCTCCAGTGCCTCCAGGTCGACACTGATCGGCTCCTGCGGCCGCTCCTCGGCGCGCTGCCACAGCTGCTCGATGACGTCCTGGGCGAGCTCGATCGTCAGCAGGCCGTTCTTGAGGGAGTTGCCGCGGAAGATGTCCGCGAAGCGCGGCGAGAGCACCACCTTGAAGCCGTGGTCGAGCAGTGCCCACACGGCGTGCTCGCGGGACGACCCGGTGCCGAATTCCGACCCTGCCACCAGGATCGATGCGCCTTGGTACGCCTCGTGGTTGAGGACGAAGTCCGGGTCGGTGCGCCAGACGGCGAACAGGCCGTCGGAGTATCCGGTGCGGGTGAGCCGCTTGAGGAAGCGGACGGGGATCAGCTGGTCGGTGTCCACGTTGCTGCGCCGCAGGGGCAGGACGCGGCCGGTGTGCGTGCGGAACGGCTCCATGATCAGGCCTCCTGGGTGACGGGCAGACTGGTGGGCGCGGTGAGGGCGCCGGCGATCGCGGTCGCGGCGGCGACGGCCGGGGAGACCAGGTGGGTGCGCGAGCCGGCACCCTGGCGCCCCTCGAAGTTCCGGTTGGAGGTCGAGGCGGCGCGCTGGCCGGGTTCGAGGAAGTCGGGGTTCATGGCCATGCACATGGAGCACCCTGCGTTGCGCCACTCCGCGCCGGCCGCGCTGAACACCTTGTCCAGGCCTTCGGCCTCGGCTGCCTGGCGCACCCGCTCCGAACCGGGGACGACCAGCATCCGTACGCCTTCGGCGACCTTGTGTCCGGCGAGCACACCCGCGGCGGTCCGAAGGTCCTCGATGCGGCCGTTGGTGCACGAGCCGAGGAACACGGTGTCCACGGGGATGCCGGTCAGCGGCGTGCCGGCCTCGAGCCCCATGTACTCCAGGGCCTTCTCGCAGGCGGCGCGCTGCGCCGGGTCGGCGAAGGACCCGGGCACCGGGACCGTGCCGGTCAGCGGCGCGACCTGGCTCGGGTTGGTGCCCCAACTCACGTACGGGGTGAGGGAGTCGAGGTCGACGTCGACCACCCGGTCGAAGACCGCGTCGTCGTCGGTGCGCAGCGAACGCCAGTAGGCGACGGCCTCGTCCCACTGCTCGCCGCGCGGGGCGTGCCGGCGTCCCTCGAGGTAGGTGAACGTGGTCTCGTCAGGGGCGATCATGCCCGCGCGGGCACCGGCCTCGATCGACATGTTGCAGATCGTCATGCGCGCTTCCATGGACATGGACGCCAGGGCTTCGCCGCGGTACTCGATCACATGTCCTTGGCCGCCGCCGGTGCCGATCTGGCCGATCACCGCGAGGATGATGTCCTTGGCGGTCACCCCGGGCCGCGGCGTGCCGACCAGGTTGACAGCCATCGTCCTGAACGGCGGGAGCCGCAGCGTCTGCGTGGCCATGACGTGCTCGACCTCGCTGGTGCCGATCCCGAAGGCGAGCGCGCCGAACGCTCCGTGGGTCGAGGTGTGGGAGTCGCCGCACACCACGGTCATGCCGGGCTGGGTGAGTCCGGCCTCGGGGGCGATGACGTGCACGATGCCCTGGCCGGGGTCACCCAGCGGGTACAGGGTGACGCCGAACTTCTCGCAATTCTTGCGGATGGCATCGACCTGGGCCCGGGAGACCGGGTCGGCGATCGGCAGCAGGATGTTCTCGGTCGGAGTGTTGTGATCCTCCGTCGCCATCGTCAGCTCGGGCCGCGCGACCTTGCGCCCACGCAGCTCGAGGCCGTCGAACGCCTGCGGGCTCGTCACCTCGTGCAGCAGGTGCAGATCGATATAGAGAATGTCCGGCTCCTGGGGAGACCGGCGCACCAGGTGCGCGTTCCAGACTTTTTCTGCGAGCGTCAATGCGGCCACGGCATCTCCTTGCCAGACGAGAAATCTTGTGCACCGCATCGAGCGATCCGGTCATTCCACGATCACGGGAATCCGACCGTTCGACCCCTCGGTCTCGGTACGCCAGGACAGTAACATACCTTCGCGAGGGAATGTTCTTGAACGAGCAAAGCCCTCGCCATCGACACTCGCCTGACCTGCATATACGTCACCCACGGCGAGTGGACGCCACCTCTTGACAGGCCCCGCAGGCGCAGACGTGACGCATCTTGAATGCCTGGTGTCCACATAATGAGACATCTTGAGGTCCGGGAAACCTCTCCGCAATCCCCCATCCCCCTCCCTCCAAATAACCC
>NZ_JBHVWF010000147.1:0-19871 GCF_042882365.1 Streptomyces sp. NPDC058221
CCGGCGCATCGACACGATCGTGCTCGACAAGACCGGCACCGTCACCACCGGCAGGATGACCCTCCAGGCCGTCCACACCACCCCCGGCACCACCGGGACCGAGCTCCTGCGCCTCGCCGGCGCCCTGGAACACGCCTCCGAGCACCCCATCGCCCAGGCCGTGGCCACCGGAGCCGCCGAACGCACCACCGAACCCCTCCCCACCCCGGAGCGCTTCACCAACATCCCCGGGCTCGGCGTCCAGGGCGTCATCGAGGGGCACGAGGTGCTCGTAGGCCGCCCCGCACTCCTGACGGATGCCGGAATAGACGTATCGGAGACGCTCTCCGACGCACTGACGGAGTCCGCCGACCAGGGACGTACAGCGATCGCCGTCGCCTGGGACGGCGAGGCGCGGGGCGTCCTGGAAATCGCCGACGCAGTCAAGGAGTCCAGTGCCGCGGCTGTCGCCGAGCTCCGCGCACTCGGTCTGACACCGATCCTGCTGACCGGCGACAACCGGGCTGTGGCGGATTCCGTGGCCCGCGCGGTCGGGATCGACGAGGTCCGCGCCGAGGTGCTTCCCGAGGAGAAGGTGCACGTCATCAAGGGCTTGCAGGCCGAAGGGCGTGCGGTCGCGATGGTGGGCGACGGGGTCAATGACGCCGCCGCACTGGCCACGGCCGACCTCGGTCTGGCCATGGGCACGGGCACGGACGCGGCCATCGAGGCGAGCGATCTGACCCTCGTTCGTGGAGATCTCAAGGTGGCGGCCGATGCCATCCGGCTCTCCCGGCGCACCCTCACCACCATCAGGGGCAACCTTTTCTGGGCATTCGGTTACAACGTTGCCGCTCTACCCCTTGCGGCATTTGGCCTGCTCAACCCTATGATTGCGGGAGCGGCGATGGCGTTCTCCTCAGTCTTCGTCGTAACGAACAGCCTGCGCTTGCGGTCCTTCACGTAACGTCCACAAAGAGATCTAGATCACACCGATTCAGGGGTAACCATTCGGTGGGTTCGCGAGTCTAAGAGTGCGATGCCAAAGGATGTCTTGGGGGACGTCCGACGGAGGGTCTTGGGGGACGCTCCGGGCAAGCGTTGGCCGGGGCACGTGCACCGGGGAGCTTTGAGCGGCCCTCCCGTCGGTACGTACCCCGGCAGACCGCAGGCAGGCAGGCAGGCTGTACAAGAGGTAAGCGCAGGACACGCAGTACCGAGGAACCCAGGAGCTTCGGCTCCCACTGAACGCCCGGCCGGATCCCGTGGGGGGAATCCGCTCCGGGACATGGGAAGCGCCTCGCTGTCGGCCCGTGGGGGGATCGATGGCGGGGCGCTTCTCGCATGTCCGCCGCCCCACCCCGCTTCGTCGAAAGCGGCCGGGCGCCAGGCGTGGCCGGGCCGCGTCCGGGCAAGCAAATCGCCCCGGACACCGCGCTCTGTGCGAAAGCGCGGCAGTCGGGGCGAAGGCAACCGGCCGAGAAGGCCCGGGGTGACGCGGGTCGTGCGGGGGTGGTGCGGGACTCAGCGTCCCTCGACCGGGACGAAGTCGCGCAGGACCTCGCCGGTGTAGATCTGGCGCGGGCGGCCGATGCGGGAACCCGGCTCCTTGATCATCTCGTGCCACTGGGCGATCCAGCCCGGAAGCCGGCCGATGGCGAAGAGAACCGTGAACATCTCGCTCGGGAAGCCCATGGCCCGGTAGATCAGACCGGTGTAGAAGTCCACGTTGGGGTAGAGGTTGCGCGAGACGAAGTACTCGTCGGAGAGCGCGTGCTCCTCCAGCTTGAGCGCGATGTCGAGCAGCTCGTCGGACTTGCCGAGCGAGGACAGCACATCGTGGGCCGCGGCCTTGATGATCTTGGCGCGCGGGTCGAAGGACTTGTACACCCGGTGGCCGAAGCCCATCAGGCGGACACCGTCCTCCTTGTTCTTCACCTTGCGGATGAAGGAGTCGACGTCGCCACCGTTGGCCTGGATGCCTTCCAGCATCTCCAGCACCGACTGGTTGGCGCCACCGTGCAGGGGTCCCCACAGCGCCGAGATACCGGCGGAGATCGAGGCGAACATGTTCGCCTGCGAGGAGCCGACCAGACGCACGGTGGAGGTCGAACAGTTCTGCTCGTGGTCCGCGTGCAGGATGAGCAGCTTCTCCAGCGCCGAGACGACGACCGGGTCCGGCACGTACTCCTGGGCGGGGACCGAGAAGGTCATGCGCAGGAAGTTCTCGACGTAACCGAGGTCGTTGCGCGGGTAGACGAACGGGTGACCGATCGACTTCTTGTACGCGTACGCCGCGATGGTCGGCAGCTTGGCCAGCAGCCGGATCGTCGAAAGGTGCCGCTGCTCCTCGTCGAACGGGTTGTGGCTGTCCTGGTAGAACGTGGACAGCGCGCTGACGACCGAGGACAGCATGGCCATCGGGTGGGCGTCACGCGGGAAGCCGTCGAAGAACCGCTTGACGTCCTCGTGCAGCAGCGTGTGCTGGGTGATCTCGTTCTTGAAGGCCGACAGCTCGTCGACCTTCGGAAGCTCACCGTTGATGAGCGTGTACGCGACCTCGAGGAACGTCGATTGCTCGGCGAGCTGCTCGATCGGGTAGCCGCGGTACCGCAGGATGCCCTGCTCGCCATCGAGGTAGGTGATGGCGGATTTATAAGCAGCGGTGTTGCCGTACCCGCTGTCCAGCGTCACCAGGCCGGTGTTCGCCCGGAGCTTCCCGATGTCGAAGCCCTTGTCGCCGACGGTGCTGTCGATCACCGGGTAGGTGTACTCGTCATCGCCGTACCGCAGTACTACAGAGTTGTCGCTCACGTCATCCCTCACCGACGTAGTGCCTCTTCTTCGAGGTTCCCTGACTGTCTCACCCTCCCCCATTTGGCTCAGGAGAGTGCACTCGGGGTCGTCCATTGGACCTACTCGCGGCACTGAGTGCCGCGAACTTATTCATCCTGCCCCCTTGACTGCGGTTCCGGAAGACCTCCGTGATGTTTCCCACCGATTTGATCGATCATTTTTTCGGCGGATCCTCCTTCCGCGCCTCCCCGCAGCCGGTAATCCAGCGCCGTACAGCGTCTGCCTGCGGAAACCGTGCGGACCGCCTGGCCGATCGCCTGCCGGGACCCGACCAGCACGACAAGCTTCTTCGCCCGCGTCACGGCCGTGTACAGCAGGTTCCGCTGGAGCATCATCCAGGCGCTCCTGGTGACCGGGATGACGACGGCCGGGTACTCACTGCCCTGGGAGCGATGGATCGTCATGGCGTAGGCATGGGACAGCTCGTCGAGTTCGTCGAAGTCGTAACCGATCTCCTCGTCCTCGTCGGTGAGCACGGTCAGCTTCTGCTCGTCCGGGTCGAGGCCGGTGACCACGCCGACCGTGCCGTTGAAGACGCCGTTCTCACCCTTGTCGTAGTTGTTGCGGATCTGCGTGACCTTGTCGCCGACCCGGAACACCCGGCCGCCGAACCGCTTCTCGGGCAGATCGGGGCGGGCGGGTGTGATGGCCTGCTGGAGCAGGCCGTTGAGATGGCCCGCGCCTGCCGGACCGCGGTGCATCGGCGCGAGTACCTGCACGTCACGGCGGGGATTCAGGCCGAACTTGGCGGGGATGCGGCGGGCCGCCACATCGACCGCGAGCACGCCCGCGTCCTCCGTCTCGTCCTCCACGAAGAGGAAGAAGTCGCTGAGCCCCCGGGTGAGCGGCGGCACGCCGGAGTTGATCCGGTGGGCGTTGGTGACGACGCCCGACTGCTGGGCCTGGCGGAAGATGGTGGTCAGCCGGACGGCCGGAACGGGTCCGCCGTCGGCGAGCAGATCCCGCAGCACCTCCCCGGCGCCGACCGACGGCAGCTGGTCCACATCCCCGACGAGCAGCAGATGTGCACCGGGTGCCACTGCCTTGACCAGCTTGTTGGCGAGCAGCAGATCGAGCATCGACGCCTCGTCGACGACGACCAGATCGGCGTCCAGCGGCCGGTCCCGGTCGTACGCGGCGTCGCCACCCGGCTTCAGTTCGAGCAGCCGGTGCACGGTGGAGGCCTCGGCCCCGGTCAGCTCGGAAAGCCGCTTCGCGGCCCGGCCGGTGGGCGCGGCCAGCACCACCTTCGCCTTCTTGGCGCGCGCCAGCTCCACGATCGACCGGACGGTGAACGACTTCCCGCAGCCCGGGCCACCGGTCAGCACGGCGACCTTCCTGCTGAGCGCGAGCCGCACGGCGGCCTCCTGCTCGGGCGCCAGCTTCGCTCCGGTACGGCCCGCGAGCCACTTCAACGCCTTGTCCCAGTCCACGTCGCCGAAGGCCGGCAACCGCTCCTCCGGCGTCCGCAACAGCCGCCGCACCTGGGCGGCCAGGGAAATCTCGGCGCGGTGGAAGGGCACCAGGTAGACGGCGGTGACCGGTTCACCGCCCTCGGGCGACGGCACCTTCTCCCGCACGACGCCCTCCGGGTCCTCCGCCAGCTCGGCGAGGCACTCGATGACCAGCCCCGTGTCGACCTGGAGCAGCTTCACCGCGTCGGCGATCAGCCGCTCCTCGGGGAGGAAGCAGTGCCCCTGGTCGGTGGACTGCGACAGTGCGTACTGGAGCCCGGCCTTGACCCGCTCCGGGCTGTCGTGCGGGATGCCGACCGCCTGGGCGATCTTGTCGGCGGTGAGGAAGCCGATGCCCCAGACGTCGGCGGCCAGCCGGTAGGGCTGGTTCTTCACGACGGAGATCGAGGCGTCTTCGTACTTCTTGTAGATACGGACGGCGATGGAGGTCGAGACGCCGACGCTCTGGAGGAACACCATGACCTCCTTGATCGCCTTCTGCTCCTCCCAGGCGGCGGCGATCATCTTCGTCCGCTTCGGGCCCAGCCCCGGCACCTCGACGAGGCGTTTCGGCTGCTGCTCGATGATGTCGAGGGTGTCGACGCCGAAATGGGTGGTGATCCGGTCGGCCATGACGGGACCGATGCCCTTGATCAGCCCGGAGCCGAGGTAGCGGCGGATGCCCTGGATCGTGGCGGGGAGGATCGTCGTGTAGTTCTCGACGGTGAACTGCTTGCCGTACTGGGAGTGCGAGCCCCAGCGCCCCTCCATCCGCAGCGACTCGCCGGGCTGCGCACCGAGCAGCGAGCCGACCACGGTGAGGAGGTCGTTGGCACCGCGTCCGGTGTCGACGCGTGCGACCGTGTATCCGTTCTCCTCGTTGGCGTAGGTGATCCGTTCCAGGACACCGGTCAGTTCGCTGAGGCCCTGGCTGCTGCCCGGCTTCGAGTCGGCTCCCCTGCCAAGCACCGCCCCACCTGCCCATCTGCCCATCCGGTTTGTGCGTTGCCAGGGAGGCTACCGCCGGGCACCGACAACGCGGGCTGCCGCATGACGAAAGTGCTGGTGCTGCGAGCGGCGATCCGGGCAAGCTCTCGTGCATGGTCTCGGTTTTGCAGAATGTGGCGATCGACTGTGCGGATGCCTACGGGCTGGCCCGGTTCTGGGGTGAGGTGCTCGGCTGTCCGCTGCACCCGGACGACGGGCCGGGCGATCCGGAGATCGACGTGATGCTGCCGGAGGGGCCGCTGCTGCACTTCAACCAGGTGCCGGAACCCAAGACGATCAAGAACAGGGTGCATCTGTGCGTGCGTCCGAAGTCCACGCGCGAGGAGGAGGTCGAGCGCTTGCTGAGCCTCGGGGCCACTCTCGTCGACGACCGCAGGGAACCCGATGGCGCCGGCTGGGCCGTCCTCGCGGACCCGGAGGGCAATGAGTTCTGCGTCCTGCGCAGTGGGGCAGACCGCGCGGCGATGTCTTCCTGAGGCTCACGCGCACCGGAGCGCGCCTCCGCTGACGCCCGTGCCGGGGCCGACCGACCGACCGACCGGCCGACCGGCCCCGGCTCCTTACGGGCGCCGGCCCTTCGCGTCCACGACCGTGCGTTCGAGGACGGCGCTGGTGGACAGCACCTGACCGGCCTCGATGCCGTCCTTGGCCTTCGTCGCGACACTGCGGCTGCCGATGAGTTCCAGGGTCTTCCTGTCGAAGATCAGCTCGTCACGGACACCGTCGTTGTACGCGTCGTAGCGGGCGACGGCCACACCGTGCCGGCCTGCGGCGTTCACCGCGTCCGGCACCACGACCACCCCGCCGATCCTCGCGACCGCGCGGAAGAGCGCGGCGCCGGTCTCCGGCGGCATCAGCGACTCCCTGAGGAGATCCCCGACCAGCACGAACGCATCCTGATCAGCGTTCCTGTCCGAATCCTCCGAGTCCCCCGAGTCCCCTTGGGAGCGGAGCCACTTCAGCATCGCGTCCGTGGTCGTGGGCAGGGTCTGGAGGTGCCGGTAGCTGGTGCTCTCCTCGTAGCCGGGCCTGCCGGGCGCCGGGTCGCGTTCCAGTTCCTCGTTGTCCAGGCCGCCGCCCGGTTCACGGAGCAGCCCGGGGCGGGTTCCGTCGACGGACATCCACACCTCGCGCCCGTGCAGGGCGGCGGGCTTCGTCTCGATGCCCTCTCCCACCGTCGCGGCTGCCACCCTGCTGCGGATGTAGACGAACTGGTCGTCGCGGACGGTGCCGCCCGCCGGTGACCTGGCCGCGACCGTCGCGATGCGGTCGAGCAGTCCGGCCGCCCCGCCGGTGGTGTCACCGTTCACCCTGGGTGCGAAGGCGTAGGTGGCCTTGCCGTCCTTTCCCACCGGTGCCGCCGAACCGTCCGAGCCGGTCACAGCGAAGCCCGCGACGACCGCGAGAGCCAGCGCTCCCGCGAGCGCGGGTCCGGCGACGGCCGGCCGCAGCCACTTCCTGCGGCGGGCCGCGCTCCTTCCCTCGTCCCCTGCGGGGGTGTGCCGGATCTCGCGCATCAGGTGCTCCTTGAGATGACGGTGACGGCCCGGCGGGAGGTCCTTCTCGGGGAGCGACGTGTTGTCGTTCATCGGTTTCCCTCCTGGATGGGCTGGGCCGCGGTGGTGCGGCCATCTCTTACCTGTCGCGGGCGGCCGGGCAGTTCCCCGTTTCCGGTGACCATGTCGGAGGCGGTTCCAGAGGCCGTCCCGGTGGCCGTTCGAGAGGCGGTTCCAGAGGCCGTCCCGGTGGCCTTCGCGAGCTTCTTCCTGGCTCTGGAGAGCCGGGAGCGGACCGTGCCCCGCGGGATCCCGAGGGCTTCGGCGGCGGCCGCGTAGTCGAACCCGGACCACACGCAGAGCGCGAGCACCTCCCGCTCGCTGCGCCGCAGGGTGTCCAGTGCCAGCCGTACGGCGGCCAGGAGTTCGGCGTCGTCGACCCGGCTCGCGACCTCGTCGGCGAAGTCGCCCACCGGGCTCCCCGGGGGCAGTCGCGCCATCGCCGCCGCGTGCCGGCCGGCGGCGCGCCGGGTGTTGCGCACGACGTTGGTCGCGATCCCCAGCAACCAGGGGCGTACCGAACCCCCTTCGGCGTCCACCCGGCCACGCAGCCGCCAGGCTTCGAGGAACGACAACGAGACGACGTCCTCCGCGGTCGACCAGTCCCCCGTCAGCCGGAACGCGTGGTTGTACACGGAGCGTGCATACCGGTCGAACAGCTCCGCGAAGGCGTCGTCGTCCCCGTCCCGGATCCGGGCCCGCAGTTGTGTCTCCATGACCTTTGACCTGTCCGGGGGTTCAGGGGTGGTTCCCGTGACCTGCGTCACTACGCCGGTGGTCGGTGTCCGTTGTCGATGCAGCCGGTCAACGGCTGGGAGCGGCGGTTTCCTCGTCCTACTTGAACGTGTACGAGCAGGGCTTGCCCGCGCCCTCCTTGGTCTCGACGACCGTCTTGCCGTCGACGGTGATCGAGCACGCCGCCGCGACGAGCTTGCCGTCGGGCCTGGTCACATTGCCGGGTGCGACGTTCACCAGCCGGCCGACCTCCCGCTCGGCGCCCCGCGCGGCGATGGTGGCTGTCTTCTTCCAGGGAAGGGTCACCTGCTCGAAGTTGTCTTCATCGAGGGTGTACATGACGGAGCCTGTGCCTGCGCCCTTGACCTCGATCGTCACCTCGTGAGGAGTGCCTTCCTCGACGGCATCGCCGGAGTCCTCCGACGTGTGCGACGGCTGGGCGGCGGGGCTCTTCCCCTTGCTCTCCGCCGCGGATTCGTCCGCGCCACCGCCGCCGCAGCCCGCCAGCAGGACCGCGGCCACGACGAAGGCAGCCCCGGTGAGTGTCTTGCGCATTTCATCCCCCATGATCGTTCTCCCCTGACGGTGTTCGGCCGCCAGGGATCCTGGGAGATCCTAAACAGCTCCTGGGCGTGCGCCCCGGCGCACCGGCCGCCCACAGCATCCCCTCGCCCTCGGACCCCCTCGAAACAGGGGGTCTGGCACCACCTCGGGACGGTGTCCACCCCTCCTGACCCGGGCCTTCTTCCGTCGCAGACTCATGACCGCGGATCACCACAACAACGGCGGTCAGGAGCAGGGGACATGACGGAACACACACGACGCAACGTGCTGCGCGGGGCTGCGGCCACGGCTGTCGCGGGCGGGCTGGTCGGTGCCGGAGCCGGCGTCGGATCCGGTGCCCAGGCGGCCGCCGCGGCGGGGGCACCGGAGACGGCGAAGCGGCACTTCCCCTTCCTGGAGGGGGCGTTCGCTCCGGCCACCGAGGAGCTGACGGCCTTCGACCTGCCGGTCACCGGGCGTATCCCGCGCGAGCTGAACGGGCGGTATCTGCGCAACGGACCCAACGCCCTGGGCATCGAGGACCCCCGCGCCCACCACTGGATGCTGGGCGACGGCATGGTGCACGGAGTCCGGCTGCGGGGCGGCCGCGCCGAGTGGTACCGCAATCGCTGGGTGCGTTCCTCCCAGGTGGCGAAGAAGCTCGGCGAGCCGTACCCGGGGCCGGTGCCGCCGGACGACTTCGCGACCAACACCCACGTCATCCCGTACCGGGGACGGATCCTCGCGCTCCAGGAGAGCGGTCCGCTGCCGTACGAGCTCGACGACGAGCTGAACACCGTGGGCACCCACGACTTCCGGGGCACGCTCGAAGGCGCGTTCACCGCCCACACGAAGTTCGACGCGCACGCCGACGAGCTGCACGCGATCACGTACTACCCGACCTGGGACCACGTACGGCACGTGGTCGTGGACCCGACAGGCCGGGTCTCGCGCACCACGCGGATCCCGGTGGCGGACGCGCCGATGATCCACGACTTCGCGCTCACCGAGAACTACGTGGTCGTCTTCGACATGCCGGTCACCTTCGACATGGCGGGGGCCGAGCGCGGCGACCCGGTGCCGTACGTCTGGAACAGGAAGCATCCGGCGCGCGTCGGGGTCCTGCCGCGTGCGGGCGGTGCGATCCGGTGGTTCGAGGTGGACCCGGTCTTCTACTCGCACACCCTGAACGCGTACGAGGAGGGCTCGGACATCGTCGTCGACCTGACGACGTTCCCGGCACCCTTCCTCGTCGCGGGCAACGGCTCGGGCGGGCCGTACGGGGCGGGCACCGGGCGGCTGGAGCGCTGGACGATCGGCCTCGGTCACGGCCGGGTGCGGACGCGGACCATCGACGACCGGCCGCAGGAGTTCCCTCGCGTCAATGAGGCGCTGGTGTCCCGCCGGCACCGGTACGGCTACTCGGCGGCGGCCGCGGAGATGACGCTCGCCTATCTGACGGCCGACGGCGGCAACCCGCCGGACCGGGCCTTCGGCAACGCGCTCTTCAAGCACGACCTGCTCCGGGGCACGGCGCAGGTCCACCGGCTGCCCCGGGGCTCGGCGGCGAGCGAGGCCGTGTTCGTGCCGTCCGACCCGGCGGACCGGAAGGCGGACGAGGACGACGGGTACGCCATCGCCTATGTGCACAATCCGGAGCGCGGGGCCTCGGACCTGGTGATCCTCGCGGCCCAGGACTTCACGGGCGAGCCGGTGGCCCGCATCCATCTGCCCGGACGGGTACCGCTGGGCTTCCACGGCAGCTGGATCCCGGACGCCTGAGGGCCGCGCCGGTGCGCCGGACGCTGGGCGCCGGAATGCCGAGATCGGGGGTGCGTCGTAGCGTTCTCCGCATGGACGATATGAACGATGTGGGCGACATGGGCGGTATGGGCGACGGATCGGCGCAGAAGGACGTCCTGAACGAGCTGGGTGACGACGGCCTCCACGAGGTCGCCCAGGTGCTGGACACGGATGCGGAGGGCGCGCAGCGGTTTGTCGGCGAGACGGTCACCGCCACCGAAGAGGCACCCGCGCCCGAGGAGGAGCCGCCGCTCACCGGAGTGGCCACGCTCGGCGGCGGGCTGGCCGGGGGGCTCGTGGGCGGGGCTCTCGGCAAGATGAGCGGACCCGTCGCCAACGCGGTGGCGAAGCGGACCGGGCTGCCGCCGGCGACCGTCAAGCGAGGTGTCGAGCTGCTGCTGCCGCTGGTCCTCGCCGCCCTGGCGAAGCGAAACGCCTCCCCGAAGAAGTAGCCCGGCGAAGAGGCGAAGAAGGAAGAGGCGAAGAAGTGGGCGGGCTCGGCGCTCCCCCGTACAGCGAAACGGGGCCCGGTCTCGCGACCGGGCCCCACTCGCTCTCCCCCTCCGTCGGGGCTTCCAGATCCCCCCGGATCCCTCCCCGGAAGCGTCCGACGGCAGATATGACCCGGCAGAGTGCTCAAGGGTTGTACGCCTTGGCAATCTTTTTGCCCCGCCGGCCGGGGCGCGGGTTCAGCAGGCGTGTGCCACGTAACGGGCGGCGACTTCGGCGAGCACTTCCGCCCCGTCGCGCGCCCACAGCTCCTCGTTGAAGATCTCCACCTCGATGGGGCCGTCGAAGCCGGTCGCCTCGACCGCGGTACGGAAGGCGCGGAAGTCCACGCTGCCGTCGCCGAGCTGTCCCCGGCCGACCAGGACGCCCGCCGGGAGCGGGGTGATCCAGTCGGCGAGCTGGAAGGAGTGGATCCGGCCGCCCGCGCCCGCCCGCGCGATCTGGGCGGGTGCCTGGTCGTCCCACCAGAGGTGGTACGTGTCGACGACGACCCCGACCTGTTCGGCGGGGAAGCGCTCGGCGATGTCCAGGGCCTGGGCCAGGGTGGAGACGACGCAGCGGTCCGAGGCGAACATCGGGTGCAGCGGCTCGATGGCGAGGCGCACCCCGCGCTCGGCCGCGTAGGGCGCCAGTTCGCCCAGGGCGTCGGCGATGCGTTCGCGGGCGCCGTACAGGTCCTTGCTGCCGTCCGGGAGGCCGCCCGAGACCAGGACCAGAGTGTCGGTGGACAGGCCGGCCGCCTCGTCGAGCGCCGCACGGTTGTCGTCCAGGGCGCGGGCCCGCTCGGCCGGGTCGAGTGCGGTGAAGAAGCCGCCCCGGCAGAGGCTGGTGACGGACAGGCCCGCGTCGCCCAGGAGTTGGGCCGTGCGCTCGACGCCGTACTCCTGGACGGGGGCCCGCCACAGGCCGACCTTGTCGATGCCCGCCTTCACGCAGCCCTCGGCGAGCTCGGGCAGCGACCACTGCTTGATGGTCTCCTGGTTGATGGAGAGCCGGCCGTCGCTCATCGGATACCTCCGTTGACCTCAAGAAGCGCGCGCATCCGCGACTCGGCCAGCTCCGGGTCGGGGAACAGGCCCAGGCGGTCGGCCAGTTCGTAGGCCTTCGCCAGGTGCGGCAGCGAGCGGGCCGAGTGCAGGCCGCCCACCATCGTGAAGTGGTCCTGGTGGCCGGCCAGCCAGGCGAGGAACACCACGCCCGTCTTGTAGTAGCGGGTCGGTGACTGGAACAGGTGCCGGGACAACTCGACGGTCGGATCGAGGAGTTCGCGGAATCCCTTGGTGTCGCCCGTGTCCAGGACCCGTACCGCGTGCGCGGCCAGCGGGCCGAGCGGGTCGAAGATGCCGAGCAGGGCGTGGCTGAAGCCTCGGTCGTCGCCGGCGATCAGCTCGGGGTAGTTGAAGTCGTCCCCGGTGTAGCAGCGCACCCCGCTGGGGAGGCGGCGGCGGACGTCGATCTCGCGCTCCGCGTCGAGCAGGGAGATCTTGATGCCGTCGACCTTGTCGGGGTGTTCGGCGATGACCTGGAGGAAGGTGTCGGTGGCCGCGTCGAGGTCGGCGGAGCCCCAGTAGCCGTCCAGCGCGGGGTCGAACATCGGGCCCAGCCAGTGCAGGACGACCGGTTCGGTGGCCTGGCGCAGCAGGTGGGCGTACGTGTCGAGGTAGTCCTGTGGGCCCTTTGCGGCTGCGGCGAGTGCGCGGGAGGCCATCAGGATGGCCTGGGCGCCGCTCTCCTCGACGAGGGCGAGCTGCTCCTCGTAGGCGGCGCGCACCTCGGCGAGCGTGGCCGGGCCCGCGGGGAGCTGGTCGGTGCCGACGCCGCAGGCGATGGCACCGCCGACGGACCTGGCCTCGGCGGCCGAGCGGCGGATCAGCTCGGCGGCGCCCGCCCAGTCCAGGCCCATGCCGCGCTGGGCGGTGTCCATGGCCTCGGCGACACCGAGGCCGTGCGACCAGAGGTGGCGGCGGAAGGCGAGGGTGGCGTCCCAGTCGACGGCGGCCGGTGAGTCCGGGCTGGTGTCGGCGTACGGGTCGGCGACGACGTGCGCGGCCGAGAAGACCGTACGGGAGGCCAGGGGCGCCCGTCCCGGTGCGAGGTCGAGCGGTGTGGTGCGGGGCTCGTACGGCCCCTGCGGGAGGTGGATGGTCATGGTGTCCGCTCCGGGGCGACGGGGACGTGGGTGGGGCGCGGCGTCACAGGGTCAGCTCCGGGACGTCGAAGCGGCGGCCCTCGGCGGATGACCTGAGGCCGAGCTCGGCGAGCTGGACGCCTCGGGCGCCGGCCATCAGGTCCCAGGCGTAGGGCTCGTCCAGCACGATGTGGCGCAGGAACAGCTCCCACTGGGCCTTGAAGCCGTTGTCGAAGACGGTGTTGTCGGGGACTTCCTGCCACTGGTCGCGGAAGGACTCGGTGGCCGGGAGGTCCGGGTTCCAGACGGGCTTGGGGGTGGCCGAGCGGTGCTGGACGCGGCAGTTGCGCAGGCCCGCGACGGCGGAGCCGTGGGTGCCGTCGACCTGGAACTCGACGAGTTCGTCGCGGTTGACCCGGACCGTCCAGGAGGAGTTGATCTGCGCGACGGCGCCGCTCTCCAGCTGGAAGATGCCGTACGCGGAGTCGTCGGCGGTCGCGGCGTACGGCTTGCCGTGCTCGTCCCAGCGCTGCGGGATGTGCGTCTGGACGTGTGCCTGGACGGTGGAGACCGGGCCGAACAGCTCGTGGAGCACGTACTCCCAGTGCGGGAACATGTCGACGACGATGCCGCCGCCGTCCTCCGAGCGGTAGTTCCAGGAGGGGCGCTGGGCCTCCTGCCAGTCGCCTTCGAAGACCCAGTAGCCGAACTCTCCGCGCACGGAGAGGATCTCGCCGAAGAAGCCGCCGTCGATGAGGCGCTTCAGCTTCAGCAGGCCCGGCAGGAAGATCTTGTCCTGGACGACACCGTGCTTGATGCCGGCGTCCCGGGCGAGGCGGGCCAGCTCCAGGGCGCCCTCGACATCGGTGGCGGTGGGCTTCTCGGTGTAGATGTGCTTGCCCGCGGCGACGGCCTTCTTGATCGCCTCGACCCGGGCCGAGGTGACCTGGGCGTCGAAGTAGATGTCGATGGTCTCGTCCGCGAGCACCGCGTCGAGGTCGGTCGACCACTCGGTCAGGCCGTGCTGCTCGGCGAGCGCCTCCAGCGCGTGGGCCCGGCGGCCGACGAGGACCGGCTCGGGCCAGAGCACGTCTCCGTTGCCGAGGTCGAGGCCGCCCTGTTCGCGGATCGCGAGGACCGAGCGCACCAGGTGCTGCCGGTATCCCATGCGCCCCGTGACGCCGTTCATGGCGATGCGCACTGTCCTGCGTGTCACGAAAGTTCCTCCATACAGATGTAGCAAGCGCTTTCTATACAGGGGGACGCTAGCCTGCCGACAGCGGCCCGGACAAGAGGGGGCACGCTGATCGGCCCTCTCCCTCATCACTCCTCGGAGGAATGCGATGACAGTCACCCTGGCGGACGTGGCGGCCCGCGCCCGGGTGTCCCCGGCCACCGTCTCCCGCGTGCTGAACGGCAACTACCCGGTGGCGGCGTCCACTCGGGAGCGGGTACTGCGTGCGGTGGACGATCTGGACTACGTGCTCAACGGGCCGGCCAGCTCGCTCGCGGCCTCCACATCCGATCTGATCGGCATCCTGGTCAACGACATCGCCGACCCGTTCTTCGGGATCATGGCGGGCGCGGCCCAGACGGAGATCGGCGGTCCGGGCGACGGTTCGGGCCGGGCCGGCGGCGAGAAGCTCGCCGTCGTCTGCAACACCGGCGGCTCCCCGGCCCGCGAACTCACCTACCTCACCCTGCTCCAGCGCCAGCGCGCCGCCGCCGTGGTCCTCACCGGCGGCGCGGTGGAGGACCCGGCCCACCAAGCCGCGATGTCCGCGAAGCTGGCGAAGCTCGCCGACGCGGGGACCAGGGTGGTGCTGTGCGGGCGGCCCCCGCTGCCGGACGGCGAATCGGTCCTGGCCGCGCTCGCCTTCGACAACCGGGGCGGCGGCCGGCGTCTCACCGAGCACCTGATCTCGCTGGGCCACCGCAGGATCGGCTATGCCGCGGGACCCCTGGAGCGGACCACGACCCGCCACCGGCTGGAGGGCCACCGCGACGCGATGAGGGCCGCGGGGCTGTACGGGGACGGCACGGGCGCGCAGGAGCGTCCCGCGCACGCACGGGACGAGGAACGGCTCACCGTGCACGGCTCCTACGACCGCAGCTCCGGCTACGACGCCACGGTCGAACTCCTGTGCCGCGAACCGGAGATCACAGCCGTCGTCGCCGCCAACGACACGGTGGCGCTGGGGGCGGCGGCGGCGGTCCGGGACCGCGGTCTGCGCATCCCGGAGGACATCTCGGTGGCGGGCTTCGACGACCTGCCGTTCTCGGTGGACGTCGTCCCGGCCCTCACGACCGTACGGCTGCCGCTGTTCGAGGCGGGGGCGCGGGCGGGCCGGCTGGCGATGGGCAAGGAGGGTCCGCCGCCCGGGGGCATCGCGACGATTCCGGCGGAGCTGATGGTCCGCGGGTCGACGGCGGTGCCGCGGAAGTGACTTGGTTCCCCGGGACCGGGGCATCCGTAGTTCGGGCCATGAACCTTCGGGCCATGAACCGATGAAGTGCCGGCCACTGCCTGGTCCGTACGGTGCAGGGGCACGGCAGGTACCGATGGAAGGACACGCACGTGAAGCTCGCTTTCTCCACCCTCGGGGTGCCGGGGCTGCCGATATCCGAGGTCGTCCGGCTGGCCGCCGAGCACGGCTACCAGGGGGTGGAGCTGCGCGCCCACCCCGAGGAGCCGGTGCACCCGGGGCTGACGATGCTCGAACGGGCCGATGTGGTGGAGGAGTTCAAACGGGGCGGGATCGAGATCCTGACCGTGGCCGGCTATGTCCGGGCGGCGGCCGACGGTGACGACCAGCCGGTACTGGACGAGCTCGCCGGGCTGGTGGAGCTGGCCAGGGACCTGGGCGCCCAGAACGTCCGGGTCTTCCCCGGCGGCGGCGACCAGGACCCGGCCACGGCCGATGCGACGGCCGCCCGCAGGCTGGCAGCGGCCGCTCCGTACGCCGCGGACATGGGCGTACGCATCCTGCTGGAGACCCATGACTCGCACCGTGCGGGGGCCGCGGTGGCCCGGGTGGTGGGCACGGTGGGACACGGGAGCATCGGCGCGCTGTGGGACATCATGCACACCTGGCTGGCCGGTGAGGAGCCGGTCGCGAGCCATGCGGTGCTGGCCCCGCACCTGGGATACGTACAGGTGAAGGACATCGCGTCGGCCGATGCCACCGAGCCGTTGGCGCTGGGCGCCGGGGTGCTGCCGCTGCGGGCCTGCCTGGACACCCTGGACGCGGACAGCTGGGTCTGCTGGGAGTACGAGAAGCGCTGGTACCCGGAGGCCGCGGAGCTGCCGGGCCTGCTGAGCGCGGGACGCGAGTACCTGCTGCGGACGGGCGCGCCGAAGCAGTAGCGGCCGGCGCCGGCCTCTCAGACGGGGGCCGGCGCCGAGGTCTCGGGCGTCACGGCCCGGGTTCGTCGCGCCCCGGCCAGGGACGTCAGCGCCACCCCGCCGACCAGCAGGGCGGCCGCGCACCACCGCAGCGGGCTCACCGACTCGTCGAGCAGCAGCGCGGCCGACGACATCCCGAAGACCGGGACGAGCAGGGTGAACGGGGCGACGGACGACGCCGGGTACTGGCGCAGCAGGAAACCCCACGCGCCGAAGCCGAAGACCGTGGTGATCCAGGCGACGTAGACGATGATCCCGGCGCCGCTCCAGTCGAGTGCGGCGAGTGCCTCCGTGTCCCGGTCCCAGCCCTCGAAGATCAGGGAGAGGCCGAGCAGCGGCAGTACGGGCACGGTCGAGACCCAGACCATGAAGTTGAGGGCGTCGGGCGGGGCGGCCTTGCGGGTCAGGACGTTGGACACCCCCCAGCAGGCCGCCGCCGCGATCACCAGGACGAAGGCGAGCACGGGCCCGCTCGCCCCTTCGTCGACCGCCGCCACCCCGATGCCGGCGAGGGCCACCCCCATCCCCAGCACCCGTGCGCGCCCCGGGCGTTCACCGAGCGCGAGGGCCGCGAAGAGGGCCGTGAAGACGGCCTGGACCTGGAGGACCAGGGAGGAGAGACCGGCGCCCATCCCCCGGTCCATGCCGATGAACAACAGCCCGAACTTGGCCACTCCCAGGGCCAGTCCGACTCCCACCACCCACTTCCACGCGACCTTCGGCCTGCCGACGAAGAAGACCGCGGGCAGCGCCGCGACCAGGAAGCGCAGGGCGGAGAAGAGCAGCGGCGGGAAGTGGTCGAGACCGACTTCGATGACGACGAAGTTGACACCCCAGACGGCTGTCACCAGGGCGGCCAGGGCGATGTGGAGGGGACGCATGTCCCGAGGATCACCCGCAGCAACCGTTTAGCACCAGCACGGATTTCTTCATGGTGAAATTGAGTGCTGCTAATGAATCGATGGGATCCAGGAGGCTCCGGTGCTCGATCTCTCCCGGCTGCGCGCGCTGCACGCCATCTCCGTCCACGGCTCCGTCGCGGGCGCCGCCGCCGCGCTCGGCTACACGCCGTCGGCGGTCTCGCAGCAGATCACCAAACTGGAGCGGGAGACCCGCACGACACTGCTGGAGCGCCGCGGCCGCGGTGTCGCACTCACCGAGGAGGCAGTCCATCTCGCCGCCACCGCGCAGCAGTTGCTGGCGATCGTGGAGCAGGCCGAGACGACGCTGGAGGAGCGCAGGGGGCTGCCGACGGGACAGCTGTCGATCGGCGCGTTCGCCTCGGCGGCGCGCGGGCTGCTGCCCGGAGTGCTGGCGGAACTGGATCGCGAGCACCCGGATCTGGACGTCCGGATGACCGAGGTCGATCCGCACCTCTCGGTCGACCTGGTGGCCAAGGGGGTCATCGACCTGGCCGTCGCACACGACTGGGACATCGCACCGCTGCCCGCTCCGGACGGCGTGGCGCAGGCGGTGATCGGGGCGGACCGCTGCGATCTGCTGGTACCCGCGGACCACCGGCTGGCGGGCCGGGACGGGGTGCGCCGCGAGGAGCTGGCGAAGGAGCGCTGGATCTGCCAGCCGCCGGGGACGGTCTGCCACGACTGGCTCGTACGGACGCTGCGCACGGCCGGCTACGAGCCGGACATCCGGCACCAGGCCGAGGAGAACCACACCCAGCTGGCGCTGCTCGCCGCCGGTCTCGGCGTCGCGATGATTCCCCGGCTGGGCCGGGGACCGCTGCCGGACGGGGTGGTGGCGGTGCGGATCGAACCCGTGCCGGTGCGCCGGCTGTACGCGCTGTGGCGCACCGAGGCGGCCCGCCGCCCGGCGATCACCGCGGCGGTTGCGGCACTTCAGGCGCACGGTGCGGGCGTGGGACTGCGCTAGCGGCGACCGGTCCCGGGGCGCGGCGCTCCCCGGCGGGGACGCGCTCAAACGGTCCGCACCCTTGACCGGAAGTTATTTTCTGGATATCCGTGCTCCTTGGAAGTTTCTTTCACCACCCCCTCGTCACCGAGTACGGCCGAAGGAGCTCACGTGCACCACCGCACCTCCAGACGCACCCTCCTCACCGCCTCCGCCGCCGCCGCAGTCGTGGCAGCCACGGGTGCGGCAGTCGCCCCCGGCGCCGTCGCCGCCCAGAAATCCGCCGGCGGCAGCCACAACTCCGCAGCCACCACCCGTCGGCTGAAGCGGATCGTCTCCCGGATGAGCCTGGAGGAGAAGATCGGCCAGCTGTTCGTCATGCGGGTCTACGGGCACTCCGCCACGGACCCCGACCAGGCCGACATCGACGCCAACCTCGCCGAGATCGGTGTGCGCACCGCGGCGGAGATGATCGCCAAGTACCACGTCGGCGGGATCATCTACTTCACCTGGGCCCACAACACCCGCGACCCGCACCAGATCGCCGATCTCTCCAACGGCATCCAGCGGGCCGGCCTCGCGGGGCCCACACCGCTGCCGCTCCTCGTCTCGACGGACCAGGAGCACGGCATCGTCTGCCGGGTCGGCGAGCCGGCCACACTGATGCCGGGCGCGATGGCGCTGGGCGCGGGCCGTTCGCGCTCCGATGCCCGCAGGGCGGGGCAGATCGCGGGCGCCGAACTGGCCGCGATCGGCATCTGCCAGAACTACGCGCCGGACGCGGACGTCAACGTCAACCCGGCCAACCCGGTGATCGGGGTGCGCTCCTTCGGCTCCGACCCGCAGTCGGTGGCCGGGATGGTCGCCGCCCAGGTGAAGGGGTACCAGAGCGCCGGGATCGCCTCCACGGCCAAGCACTTCCCCGGACACGGCGACACCAGCACCGACAGCCACACCGGTCTGCCGGTCATCAGCCACACCCGGGAGCAGTGGGCCGAGCTGGACGAGCCGCCGTTCCGGGCCGCGATCGCCGCGGGCATCGACTCGATCATGACCGCGCACATCGTGGTGCCCGCGCTCGACCCCGCCGAGGACCCGGCGACCCTGTCCCGGCCCATCCTCACCGGCATCCTGCGCGAGGAGCTCGGCTACGACGGCGTCGTGGTCACCGACTCGCTCGGCATGGAGGGCGTACGGACCAAGTACGGCGACGAGCGGGTGCCGGTGCTGGCCGTGCAGGCGGGCGTCGACCAGCTGCTCAACCCGCCGGACCTCGACGTCTCCTGGAACGCCCTGCTGGCGGCCGTGAAGAGCGGCGAGATCAGCGAGGCCCGGATCGAGGAATCGATCCTGCGCATCCTGCGGCTGAAGACGAAGCTGGGGCTGTTCGACGACCCGTTCGTCAGCCACCGGGGCGTGGACCGCACCGTCGGCACCCGGTCGCACCTGGCCGCCGCCGACCGGATCGCGGAGCACACGACCACCCTGCTGGCCAACGAAGGCTCGCTGCTGCCGCTGTCGCGCCGCTCGCACCGCAGGCTGCTGGTGGTGGGGGCCGATCCGGACTCCCCCTCGGGCACGACGGGACCGCCGACGGCCACCCTGGCCGCGGAGTTCAAGGAGCTGGGGTACGCGGCCACCGCCCTGTCCACCGGCACCGCACCGGCGCAGGCGGACATCGACGCGGCGGTGGCGGCAGCGCAGGGCATGGACGCGGTGGTCGTGGGGACGTACAACGTCACGGCGGCCAGTTCGCAGCGGACCCTGGTGAGCGCCCTGGCCGCGACCGGCGTCCCGGTGATCACGGTCGCGATCCGCAATCCGTACGACATCGCCCAGCTGGCCGGGACGGGCCACGCGGCGAGCCTGGCCGCGTACTCCTGGACCGATGTCGAACTGCGGGCGGCGGCCCGGGTGATCGCGGGCCGCGCCGAGCCGGAGGGGACCCTGCCGGTACCGGTCCAGCGCGCGGACGATCCGGCGCAGGTGCTGTATCCGGTGGGGTACGGCCTCTCGTACTGAGG
>NZ_JBHVWF010000148.1:0-19526 GCF_042882365.1 Streptomyces sp. NPDC058221
CCTCTGTTCGTTCGTTCGTGCGTGCGGCTCGTACGCGGGGAGTGGGGGCCGAGCCGTGGTTCCCCGCCTCGTGCGGGGCTCCGGGGCGGCAGGAGGCATCTCAGTGGCCCCTGCGACGTCGTTCCGCCCCTTTCCCGTGCGGAAGGGCGCGGTAAAGGGGCGGCCTCAACGAGGAGCGGGACTCCGGGTAGCCGGAAGGTCGCGCGCGGTCACGCCGCCTGGTGGGCGAGCAGCGCCAGTGCGCACAGCAGCAGCACCACCAGCAGGGCGATCAGCATCATCGGGTTCATCCCGCCGAGGGGGCCCTGGCCCTGCCCCTGCTGTTCCAGCCGGGCGCGGCTGGCCCGGCACACGGGGCAGCGCCCCTCGGCCACGGGCGCCGCACAGTTCGCGCACACCAATCGGTCATAGGTCATGCGCTTTCCTCCTCCCGCGCGGCGGAGCCGCACAAGCTTTCTCTCCGCACAACGCTCGCGGAAACGCGACCGTTCCCCCTACCACTGTGCCAGCTCGCGAGGATTTCGGCGCGGCCCGCCGGACAGGTCCCGGAAGCTCCCGGTTCGCGTCCGCCTGCGTTCCGCCATAAATCACCCATCCCGGTACGCGCGCCTGCACGCGTCAGTCCGGTTCGCGTATGGTCACGCTCACCTACTCCCGGCCGACCGTGGTGCATCCGTGATCCGATTCGACAACGTCTCCAAGACCTACCCGAAGCAGAGCCGTCCCGCTCTACGGGATGTGTCTCTCGATATCGAGAAGGGCGAGTTCGTCTTCCTGGTGGGCTCTTCCGGCTCAGGCAAGTCCACCTTCATGCGGCTCATCCTCCGTGAGGAGCGCGCCAGCCAGGGCATGGTCCACGTCCTCGGCAAGGACCTCGCCCGCATGTCCAACTGGAAGGTGCCGCACATGCGGCGCCAGTTGGGCACGGTCTTCCAGGACTTCCGGCTGCTTCCCAACAAGACCGTCGCGGAGAACGTGGCGTTCGCCCAGGAAGTGATCGGCAAGCCGCGCGGCGAGATCCGCAAGGCGGTCCCCCAGGTCCTCGACCTCGTCGGGCTCGGCGGCAAGGAGGACCGGATGCCCGGTGAGCTCTCCGGCGGTGAGCAGCAGCGCGTGGCCATCGCGCGGGCCTTCGTGAACCGGCCCATGCTGCTGATCGCGGACGAGCCGACCGGCAACCTGGACCCGCAGACCTCGGTCGGCATCATGAAGCTGCTGGACCGGATCAACCGGACCGGTACCACCGTGATCATGGCGACCCACGACCAGAACATCGTCGACCAGATGCGCAAACGCGTCATCGAGCTCGAGCAGGGCCGTCTCGTACGTGACCAGGCGCGCGGCGTCTACGGCTACCAGCACTGAGCACCCAGCACTGAAAGGACGCCATGCGCGCCCAGTTCGTCCTGTCGGAGATCGGCGTCGGCCTCCGTCGCAACCTCACGATGACCTTCGCCGTCGTCGTCTCCGTCGCCCTCTCGCTTGCCCTGTTCGGCGGCGCGCTGCTCATGCGCGAGCAGGTCAGCACGATGAAGGACTACTGGTACGACAAGGTCAACGTCTCCATCTACCTCTGCGGCAAGGGGGATGCGGAGACGGTGGTCCAGTGCGCCAAGGGTGCGGTCACCGCTGAGCAGAAGAAGGAGATCGAGGGCGATCTCCATAAGATGGACGTCGTCGAGACGGTGACGTACGAGTCGTCGGACGAGGCGTACAAGCACTACCAGGAGGAGTTCGGCGACTCCCCGATGGCGGGGAACATCACGCCGGACCAGATGCCGGAGTCCTTCCGCGTCAAGCTCCACGACCCGACGAAGTACAAGGTCGTGGCCACCGCCTTCGCCGGCCGCAACGGGGTGCAGTCGGTCCAGGACCAGAGAAGCATCCTGGACAACCTCTTCGGGCTGATGAACGGCATGAACGTCGCCGCGCTCTTCGTGATGGCGCTGATGCTGGTCATTGCGCTGATGCTGATCGTGAACACCGTCCGGGTGTCCGCGTTCAGCCGACGGCGGGAGACGGGCATCATGCGGCTCGTCGGCGCCTCCGGGTTCTACATCCAGATGCCGTTCATCATGGAGGCGGCCTTCGCCGGTCTGATCGGTGGTGTGCTGGCCTGCGTCATGCTGCTGGCCGGGCGTTACTTCCTGATCGACGGCGGTCTCGCACTCCAGGACAAGCTGAACCTGATCGACTTCATCGGCTGGGAGGCCGTCCTCACCAAGCTTCCACTGGTGCTGGCGATCGGCCTGCTGATGCCCGCAGTTGCCGCTCTGTTCGCGCTGCGCAAGTACCTCAAGGTATGACATGCGCCTCCTCGGCGCGCGGCCAACGGGCCGTGCGCCGAGGAGGCGTTGTCCTAGACTCGGCGCCATGCCGGACCCCGTTCCCCGAGTCGGTCCCCGCGGGCTCTGCCGCGGGGCGGCTCTGACATTGGTCTTCGCGAGCGTGCTGGCCACGGCCGCCGCCACCGGTTCGCTGCCCCGCGGCGACGGGCGCACTCCGGAGATAAGGACCAGGTCCGTCGCCTCCTCCGCGGACCGTGACGCGGTGGCCGACGCCGCCGCCGACGCCGTGGCGGACGGCAAGTCCGGCACGGAGGCGGCCGAGGAGGTCGTCAGCCGCAGCGGGGACCGCTGGGGCGCGGTGTACGACGAGCGGGAGTACCAGGAGTTCGAGCAGGCCCTCGACGGCTCGTACACAGGCGTCGGGATCGCCGCCAGACGCTCCGCCGACGGTCTTGTCGCCGTCGCCCGGGTCCAGCCGGGCAGCCCCGCGGACCGGGCCGGTATCCGCGCGGGCGACCTGCTCCGTACGATCGACGGCCGCCGGGTCGACCGTCGCCCGGTCGCCGACGTCGTGGCCCTGCTGCGCGGCGACCGTACGGCCGCGGCGGCAGGGAGCGCCGTCGTGCTGGGCGTGCAGCGGGGTTCCGCCACCCGCACCGAGACGCTGCACCGGGCCCGGCTCACGACCGAGGCCGTCACCGTGCGCCGAATCGGACCGTACCGTTCCGATTCCTCCGCAGCTGTACTGATCGAGGTCGACTCGTTCACCAAGGGATCGGGCGCCGAGGTCCGTGACGCCGTCCGGGCGGCACCGGCGGGCGCCGGTGTGCTGCTGGACCTGCGCGGCAACTCCGGCGGGCTGGTCACCGAGGCCGTCACCGCCGCCTCCGCCTTCCTGGACGGCGGCCTGGTCGCCACCTATGACGTGCATGGCGAGCAGCGCGCCCTGTACGCGGACGCGGGGGGCGACACCGAGCGGCCCGTCGTCGTCCTCATAGACGGCGGCACGATGAGCGCGGCCGAGCTTCTGACCGGCGCCCTCCAGGACCGGGGGCGTGCGGTCACGGTTGGCTCGCGCACCTTCGGCAAGGGTTCCGTCCAGATGCCGAGCAAGCTCGCGGGCGGTTCGGTGGCCGAGCTGACCGTGGGCCACTACCGGACTCCGGCGGGCCGGAGCGTCGACGACCGGGGCATCACACCGGACCTGGCGGTGAGCTCGCGGGCGCAGGAGCGGGCCGAGACAGTATTGAGTGGCCTCGGGGGTGGGTCGTAGTGCGAAAATGGCCGCACTATGGCTAAGGAAAAGGACACCGGGCGCAAGATCATCGCGCAGAACAAGAAGGCGCGTCACGACTACACCATCCTCGACACCTATGAGTGCGGCCTCGTGCTGATGGGCACCGAGGTCAAATCGCTGCGCATGGGCCGGGCCTCCCTGGTGGACGGCTTCGTGCAGATCGACGGCGGCGAGGCGTGGCTGCACAACATCCACGTCCCGGAGTACGTCCAGGGCACCTGGACCAACCACTCGGCCAAGCGCAAGCGCAAGCTGCTGATGCACCGGGCCGAGATCGACAAGCTGGAGTCGAAGTCCCAGGAGACCGGGCACACGATCGTGCCGCTCTCCCTGTACTTCGTGAACGGCCGGGTCAAGGTCGAGATCGCGCTGGCGAAGGGCAAGAAGGAGTACGACAAGCGGCAGACGCTGCGCGAGAAGCAGGACACCAGGGAGACGAACCGGGCGATCTCGGCCGCGCGCCGGCGCCAGCGGGCCGCCTGACCGGGCCCGAGGACCGGCCGCCGGCCGGTCCGCCAGGAATACGCTGGCATCGTCGTGCGTTGGTCACGTACGATGGCAGTGCACCCCACGGGGTGTGCACCACCTTTGAAAAATCAACATGGGGATGATCGGTTTCGACAGCGGATGTCGAAGCAGGGGAAGCGAGTCGAGGAAGCGGCAATGATCTCGTTAACCATATGTCGCAACCAATAATCGCCAATTCCAAGCGCGATTCCTCCGCCTTCGCCCTCGCTGCCTAATTAGCAGCTAAGCGAAGACTCTGCGGAGTGTCAGCCCGGGGGTGATCCCGACCCGGATCCTGGCATCATTCAGGGATCTAAACTTCTAGGCCCGGTCACGGGGCCCTGAAGGAAATCAAACAGTGACTGGGCCTGTCGGAGGCTTGTTCGCGTGACCTCCGGGGCCGAGAAAAGCGCAGCGAACTGCACTCGGAGAAGCCCTGGTTCCGCACCGTTGGACGCGGGTTCGATTCCCGCCATCTCCACAATTCCCATGTGAACGAGGACCCCGTTGCCACCGGCAACGGGGTCCTCGTTTTTGTCTGCCCGCGCAGCGACGGACCATGACCGGCGTGCGGGGGCGCGCGCCCCCGGCGTGCGGTCGGAAGCCGTGCTTCGGCCCCGAGAGGCCCCGGGTACCTGCCGCACCGGTGGGACGAACATGTGTACGTCTCATGATGAACAACACCGGACTGTGGGGGCGAAGTGTCGTCGGCGTGCGCTACATTCGTCGTCCGGGTGCACTGTGGTAGGGGGCGCGCGGACAGGGTGGGGGCCCGGTCCGGCGGCACATAACCGGTCAGTTGCGCGCACCCGATCTTGAGTGGGGGAAGTGCGTACAACAGTGGAAACTTGGCGTGAAGGTGCCCATGTAGGGCACACACACGAGCCGAACGAAGTCACCATCCAACTCGACGGACTGGGCCGGCAGCTCTCCGAACTGCTCCCGGAACCCGGCGCTCCGGACGGCTCCGACGGCCCCGTCTTCGTCGACGAGAGCGGGCGGCGCAGCAAGACGCTCCGGCGGCTCGGCTGGGTACTCGCCGCAGTCTGCGTCTGCTTCGCGGTGACGCTCGTCGGCGCCGTCCTCGGCGGCAACTCCAGCGCTCCCTTCCTGCCGCTCTCCGGCCAGGAGGAGCACAAGAAGGCGGACGAGGTGCAGGTGTCTCCCGCCCCCGGCGCGAGCACGGGCGCCCCGGCCTCACCTGGCGCGACGCCCAGCTCCTCGCCGTCCGCGTCGGTGGCCGGGGCCGCAGGCGCATCGGCGCCGGGCAGCTCCGCGGCCGGCAGCTCCCCGTCGCCCGGCGCCCGCTCCTCGGCATCGGTCCCCGTCACTCCGTCCGGGCACAGCACCGAGAGCGCGGGCGGCGGCGGTGGCGGTGCCACCACACCGGCCGGCGACACCTCGGTCTCCGCCCCGGCCGACGGTCCCGGGACACCTCCCGCCGACCCGGAGACGCCGCCGCCGGACACCACGACACCGCCCGTCGAGTCCCCGGACCCTCCTGTGCAAGAGCAAGAAGGCGCCAAGTAGATGACCACCCCCGTCCCGCGGGGCAGGCACAATCGTAAGAAGCAGACCCGGCGGCGCAGGCTCCCCATGCGCTACTTGCTGCCGTTCCTGCTCCTGGTCGCCCTGCTCGCCATGCTGATGCTGCGCGGCTACGTGCACAGCGAAATCCTCGCCGACCACCGGATCCAGCCACCGGCGGCCACCGACCAGGTGCCCGAGCAGATCCTCGAGGGCGGACCGGTCATCGACGCGCGCAGCGCGACCGAACCGGCCAAGTCCCTGCGCATCCCCGATCACCGCATCGTGCTGACCTTCGACGACGGGCCCGACCCGGTGTGGACCCCGCGCGTGCTCGACAAGCTCAAGGAGTACAACGCGCACGCCGTCTTCTTCGTCACCGGGACCATGGCCTCGCGCTATCCCGAGCTGGTGGAGCGCATGGTCAGGGAGGGCCACGAGGTCGGGCTGCACACCTTCAACCACCCCGATCTCTCCTACCAGTCCCACGCCCGCATCGACTGGGAGCTCTCGCAGAACCAGCTGGTGCTGGCGGGCGCGGCCGGAATCCGTACCTCGCTCTTCCGGCCGCCGTACTCCTCGTTCGCTGACGCCATGGACGACAAGTCCTGGCCGGTCACCCAGTACATCGGCAGCCGCGGCTACCTCACCGTCGTGAACAACACCGACAGCGAGGACTGGAAGCGCCCCGGCGTCCGCACGATCATCGAGAACGCCACACCGAAGCACGGCAAGGGCGCCGTCGTCCTGATGCACGACTCGGGCGGCGACCGGTCCCAGACCGTGGCCGCGCTCGACCGCTTCCTGCCGAAGATGCAGGACAAGGGATACGAGTTCGCCAACCTCACCACCGCCCTCGGAGGCCCCAGCGCGCACACCCCGGTCACCGGCCTCGCGCTCTGGAAAGGCAAGGCGTTCGTCCACGCCGTCGGCATCTCGGACCACATCACCGACGTGATGGTGGTCGGTCTCGCCGTCATCGGGGTGCTCGTCATCACTCGCTTCGGACTGATGCTGCTGCTCTCCTTCGTGCACGCGCGCAGGGTCCGGGGACGAGGCTTCAGCTGGGGCGATCCGGTCACCCGCCCGGTGACCGTCCTGGTGCCCGCGTACAACGAACGCGAGTGCATCGCCAACACGGTGCGCTCGCTGGTGGCAAGTGACTATCCGGTCGAAGTCATCGTCATCGACGACGGCTCCACGGACGGCACCGCGGACATCGTCGAGGCGATGTGGCTGCCGAATGTGCGCGTGGTGCGCCAGCGCAACGCGGGGAAGCCCGCCGCCCTGAACAACGGCATCGCGCACGCCCGCCACGACATCATCGTGATGATGGACGGCGACACCGTCTTCGAGCCGGCCACCGTCCGCGAACTGGTGCAGCCCTTCGGTGACCCGAAGGTCGGGGCCGTCGCGGGCAACGCCAAGGTCGGCAACCGCGACTCGCTGATCGGGGCCTGGCAGCACATCGAGTACGTGATGGGCTTCAACCTCGACCGCCGGATGTACGACCTGCTGGGCTGCATGCCCACGATCCCCGGCGCGGTCGGGGCGTTCCGCCGTGACGCGCTGGACCGGATCGGCGGCATGAGCGAGGACACCCTCGCCGAGGACACCGACGTCACGATGGCCCTGCACCGGGACGGCTGGCGCGTCGTGTACGCGGAGAACGCCCGCGCCTGGACCGAGGCGCCGGAGTCCGTGCAGCAGCTGTGGTCGCAGCGCTACCGGTGGTCGTACGGCACGATGCAGGCGATCTGGAAGCACCGCCGGGCGGTCGTCGAGCGCGGGCCGTCCGGCCGGTTCGGACGCGTCGGCCTGCCGTTCGTCGCCCTGTTCATGGTCGTCGCCCCGCTGCTCGCGCCCCTCATCGACGTCTTCCTGCTCTACGGACTCGTCTTCGGCCCCACCCAGCAGACGGTCCTCGCCTGGCTCGGTGTCCTCGCCGTGCAGGGCGTCTGTGCCGCGTACGCCTTCCGGCTCGACCGGGAACGCATGACGCATCTGATCTCGCTGCCCCTCCAGCAGATCCTCTACCGGCAGCTCATGTACGTGGTGCTGCTCCAGTCCTGGATCACCGCTCTCACCGGTGGCCGGCTGCGCTGGCAGAAGCTGCGCCGCACCGGCGTCGTGGAGGCTCCCGGCGCGATGACCGGCCGGCAGCGCGGGAGCAGCACCGACCGGAGGCCCGTCGCATGACCCACCCGAGCCAGCCCTCGGCATATCCGCAGCAGCCGCCCCCGGAGCCGTACACGGTGCCGTTCCCGGTGCAGGAGCCGTACCCGTACGGCGATGTGGGGCAGGCACTGCCGCCGGACGCCGGGCCGATGGCGCACGCCCACGCGAAGGCACAGGAGGCCAGGGCGGAGAAGGGGGCCGGCCGGGACCGCTATCTCGATCTGCTCCGTGCCGTCGCGCTCGTCCGCGTCGTCGTCTTCCACCTGTTCGGCTGGGCCTGGCTGACCATCCTGTTCCCGTCCATGGGCGTGATGTTCGCCCTGGCCGGCTCCCTGATGGCCCGGTCCCTGGCCCGGCCCGCCTGGAGCGTCATCCGCGGCCGGCTGCGCAGACTGCTGCCGCCGATGTGGGCGTTCGCCGCCCTCGTCGTGCCGATGATGTTCGTGATGGGCCTCAAGCCCGTGCGGGAGGAGGGCATCTGGTGGTTCCTCAAGCTGGGCTGCTACATCCTCCCGGTCGGCTCGCCGCCGTTTCCGTGGGAGAGCGGCTCCGAGGGCGGATTCCTGGAGCAGTCGTGGGCCGAGCAGGCGGTGGGCCCGCTCTGGTACATCCGCGCCTACCTGTGGTTCGTCCTGGCCTCCCCGCTGCTGCTGAAGGCGTTCCGCCGGCTGCCGTGGGCGACGCTGCTCGCGCCGGTCGGCCTCACCGCCGTCATCGGCACCGGCCTGGTGAACGTTCCCGGGGCGACGGGCGAGGCGCTCGTCGACTTCGGCACCTTCGGCTCCTGCTGGATCCTGGGCTTCGCCCACAACGACGGGCTGCTGCGCAGGGTCCCGCGCTACATCTCGGTCTCCTCGGCCGCGATCATCATGGCCTTCGGCCTGTGGTGGGCGTCCGGGCACCTCACCGAGGAAGGCTGGAACCTGGACGAGATCCCGCTCGCCCAGGCCGCCTGGTCGCTCGGTTTCTGCACGATCCTGCTCCAGTACGCGCCCTCGTGGAAGGAGCTGCCCGGGAGGCTGGCCGGCTGGGACAGCCCGGTCACCCTGGCCAACAACCGGGCCGTGACGATCTATCTCTGGCACAACCTGCTGCTCATGGCGACGATGCCGATCATCGACCAGCTGTGGAACGTCCCGTGGGTCGGTGACCACCTCGGTACGTACATCGACGCGTCGTACGACGTGCTCGTGCTGATCCTGATCTGGCCCCTGATAGGGGTGATGATCGTCGCCGTCGGCTGGGTCGAGGACGTGGCGGCGAAACGGCGGCCGCGGCTCTGGCCCAACGGCGCACCGAAGCGCACCGGGAAGCGCGCCGCAGGCCCCCGCGCACCGGAGCCGGCCGGGCCCCCGGGACCGCACCGGCGGTGACCGTCCTCACCGGGCCGCGCCCGGCCCGGTGAGAGCAAGGTTGCGCACCGGTCACCTCGCAGCACCACGCCGAAACGCGCGCTCCCTAGCGTCGGGTCCAACACCCCGACCCCTTTGTGGAGGCGCGTGATGGCTGGCCGTTGGATCGAGCAGTGGGAACCGGAGGACGAGACGTTCTGGCGGGAGAAGGGCGAGCGGATCGCCCGCCGGAACCTGTGGTTCTCCGTCCTCTCCGAGCACATCGGTTTCTCGATCTGGACCCTGTGGTCGGTGATGGTCCTGTTCATGGGACCGGAGTACGGGGTGGACCCGGCGGGCAAGTTCTTCCTGATCTCGACCGCGACGCTGATCGGCGCGATCGCGCGGGTGCCGTACACGTTCGCCGTGGCCCGCTTCGGCGGGCGGAACTGGACCGTGTTCAGCGCGCTCACCCTGCTGCTGCCGACCGTCGCCGCCTCTGTGGTGATGGAGCCCGGGACCTCGTACACCACCTTCATGGTCGTGGCCGCCCTGACCGGTATCGGCGGGGGCAACTTCGCCTCGTCGATGACGAACATCAACGCCTTCTTCCCGCTGCGCGAGAAGGGCTGGGCGCTCGGGCTGAACGCGGGCGGCGGCAACATCGGGGTGCCCGTCGTGCAGCTCGCCGGGCTGCTGGTGATCGGGACCGCGGGCGCCGCACATCCCCGGATCGTGCTCGGCGTGTACATTCCGCTGATCGTCGTCGCCGCGCTGTGCGCCGCGTACTTCATGGACAACCTGGCCCCCGTGCAGAACGACACCGGGGCCGCCGGGGACGCCGTACGCGACCCGCACACCTGGATCATGTCGGTGCTCTACATCGGCACCTTCGGCTCGTTCATCGGCTACAGCTTCGCCTTCGGCCTCGTGCTGCAGACCCAGTTCGGCCGGACCCCGCTGCAGGCCGCCTCGCTCACCTTCATCGGCCCGCTGCTCGGCTCGCTGATCCGGCCGGTGGGCGGGCGGCTGGCCGACCGGTACGGCGGCGCCCGCATCACCATGGCGAACTTCGCGGCGATGGCCGTCGCCACCGGTGTCGTCGTGTACGCCTCCGGCATCGAGTCGCTCACCGTGTTCCTGATCGGCTTCACGGCGCTGTTCGTACTGACCGGCCTCGGCAACGGATCGACGTACAAGATGATCCCGGGCATCTTCCACGCCAAGGCGGTCGCCCAGGGGCTGCGCGGCGAGGCGGCCGCGGCCCAGGGGCGGCGGCTGTCGGGGGCGGCCATGGGGCTCATCGGCGCGGTGGGTGCCCTCGGCGGGCTCGGCATCAACCTCGCCTTCCGGCAGTCCTTCCAGACCTCGGGCACCGGAACGGCGGCCTTCTGGTCCTTCCTGGTCTTCTACGGGGTGTGTTTCGCCCTCACCTGGGCGGTATACCTTCGCCGTACGGCTCCGGTACCGGCGAAGCCCCAGCTCAGCTACGCCGAAGTGTGATGATGGACGCACAGTGGCGGGTGACGTAACGGGCGGGAAATGCGGGTGAACCGAGCCTGTCACGCATCGTTGGCAGTCTCGGTCCTCCGCACCATCGAGCAGCAGCGGGACGAGAGCCGGGTAGACCATATGCGCGACGACGAACAGCACGGGCCCCTGGCGGGCTTCACGGTCGGTGTCACCGCCGCGCGCCGGGCCGAGGAGCTCTCCACGCTGCTGCGGCGACGGGGCGCCACCGTGGTGCACGCGCCCGCTCTGCGGATCGTGCCGCTCGCCGACGACAGCGAACTGCTCGCCGCCACCAAGGAGCTGATCGACAGCGTCCCCGACGTGGTGCTCGCCACCACCGCGATCGGCTTCCGGGGCTGGATCGAGGCGGCGGACGGCTGGGGCATCGGGGCCCAGCTGCTGGACCGGCTGCGCGGCGTCGAACTGCTGGCGCGCGGCCCCAAGGTCAAGGGGGCCGTCCGGGCCGCCGGTCTCACCGAGACCTGGTCGCCGGCCTCCGAGTCCATGGCGGAGGTGCTGGAACGCCTTCTGGCGGAGGGCGTAGAGGGCCGCCGTATCGCCCTCCAGCTGCACGGCGAACCGCTCCCCGGCTTCGTGGAGTCGCTGCGGGCGGCCGGAGCCGAGGTCATCGGTGTCCCGGTCTACCGCTGGATGCCGCCCGAGGACATCGCCCCGCTCGACCGGCTCCTCGACCTCACCGTCGCCCGCGGCCTGGACGCACTCACCTTCACCAGCGCCCCGGCCGCCGCCTCTTTGCTGCGCCGCGCGGAGGAACGCGGGCTGCTGCCCGAGCTGCTGAGCGCGCTGCGGGACGGCATCGTGTCGGCCTGCGTCGGGCCGGTCACGGCCCTGCCGTTGCAGGCCCGCGGGGTGGACACGGTCCAGCCGGAGCGCTTCCGGCTCGGCCCGCTCGTCCAGCTGCTCTGCCGCGAACTGCCCGCCGGCGCGCGTACGCTGCCCATCGCCGGGCACCGGGTGGAGATCCGTGGTCACGCGGTCCTGGTCGACGACGAGCTGCGGCCGGTACCGCCGGCCGGAATGGCCCTGCTGCACACCCTGGCCCGCAGGCCGGGCTGGGTGGTGGCCCGCGCCGATCTGCTGCGCGCGCTGCCCGGCAGCGGTACGGACGAGCACGCGGTGGAGACGGCGATGGCCCGGCTGCGTACCGCGCTCGGCGAACCCAGGATCGTCCAGACGGTGGTCAAACGCGGCTACCGGCTTGCTCTGGACCCGGCGTCGGACGCCAAGTACGCGGACTCCTGAGGGAGCCGGCGGGCCAGCACGTACGAGGCCCGCAGCAGGAGGGCGAGGGCGGCGGTGCACAGGAGGGCCCGTACGGCGTTCCAGGCGACCCACGCGTCCTCGAACCGGTCCCGCACGGCGGCGGGGCCGGCGATGCGCGCCGGGTTCCCGGCCTGCGCGAGCTCGTCGTTGAGCGGGACGCTGACGCCCGAGGTGAGCAGGAAGGCGACGGCGTACACCACGAGCGCGGCGACGATCCAGCCACGCGGGCCCGGGGTCCGGCGCTGCTGCCAGGCGGCGGCCGCGATGAGAAGCAGCGCGCCGATGAAGGCGGCGAAGAAGACCGGGTTCTGTATGACGTCGTTGATGTTCTGCATGACCTCGATGAAGGTCCGGTCGTCGCTGCGTCCGAGCGCGGGCATGACCGCGCAGGAGAAGACGTAGAACGCCCCCGCGGTGAGGCCGGTGGTGACGGCGGCGCCACCGAGCACGAGGTGGTGGAGGGAGCGGATCGGCCGGTGGGCCCGGCTGGTTGGTGTCATGGCTCCCAGTGAAATGGCGCGGGCGGGTCCGCTCCATGGCTCAGGCGCGCAGCTCCCTACGCGGGCGTCCAGGGGCGTCCAGGGGCGCACGGGGCCGGGATACCGTGCAGGGATGATCGACGACAACCACCGGATCGACGCGGAGACATGGCTCCGTCCCGTCACCGAGGCGGACGCCGCCTCTCTCGCGGTGTCGATGACCCGCAGCCGTGCGTACATGCGGCCCTGGGAGCCCGTACGGCCCGACGCCTTCTACACCGAGGAGGGGCAGCGGCAGCGGCTGGCCGGGCTGCTGGCCGAACGCGAGGCGGGGCGCGTGATGCCCTGGGTGCTGGCGGACGGGCAGGACCGGGCGGTCGGCGGGTTCAACCTCAACGCCGTCGTGCTCGGCCCGTTCCGCAGCGCCACGCTCGGCTACTGGGTGGACGTCACGCACGCGGGCCGCGGGCTGGCCACGGCCGCGGTGCGGCGGATCTGCGAACTGGCCCGGGACGAGCTGCGGCTGCACCGCGTCGAGGCGGGCACGGTCTCGGACAACACGGCCTCGCAGCGCGTGCTCGCCAAATGCGGCTTCGAGCAGTACGGATTCGCCCCGCGCTATCTCCACATCGACGGCGAATGGCGCGACCACCGGCTCTACCAGCGCATCCTGCACGACGGCCCGGTGACCGGGGAACCGGCCGCGCCCGGAGTCTGAGCGCCGGGGTCAGCGGCCGCCGGCCGCCCGGCGCTCGTGGCGGTGTCCCTCCAGCGGCCACGGGGGGCGCGCGGGCAGCACCTCCGCGAAGCCGTAGCCGGCCTTGTCCGCCACCCGGCACGAGGCGTCGTTGCCCACCTGGTGGATCAGATCCAGCCGGACGAGCCCGTCCCCGGCGAAGGCCGCGAACGCCCATGCGGTGAGGGCTCCGAGGGCCTGCGGGGCGATCCCGCGGCCGCGCGCCCGCGCCGCCGTCCAGTAGCCCACCTCGGCCGAGTCCGACCCGGGGGCGGGGTGCACGAGGGCGACGTTCCCGACCGGCAGTTCCCCGAGCGCGGTGTCCACCACGGCGAAACTGTGGCGCAGTCCGGACTCCCGGCCCTCCTCCTGGAGCCGCAGCCAGCGCACCGCCGCCGCCTCGTCCGTCACGGGGACGCGGGACCCCGCCCGGATCGCCGGGTCGCGGTACACGTCGAGCACGACCTCCAGGTCGCCCGGCAGCCAGGGGCGCAGCACCAGGGAGCTGTCCCGGACGTGAGGAGTGCGCAGGTGGTCCGTCATCCGGGCATCGTACGAGGGGAGTTGTCGCGGCCCGCACGGCGGCGGGGGTTACGGCCGGGGCCGCGAGGGGCACTCTGGTGTGGACGACGGCTGGACCCGAGGCGGCTGGACCCGAGGCGGCCGGACCCAAGGCGGTGGCATGCGCATGGCAACGCGCAAAGGCTCGTGCGACTGGCGGTTCGACGCCGGGCGGCTCTGTCTGGACCTGGTGGCGACGGGGGCCGGCAGCCCCGGCGCTCCCGATCCGCTCGACCGCCCGGAGCAGTTGGCGGACTGGCTGGTGGCCTCCCGGGCCGTGCCCGAAGGCACCCGGCTCGCATCCGTCGACCACCACTGGCTCGTGCTCTTCCGCCAGTTGAGGACCGCCGTCGACCGGCTGCTGACCGCGCAGCTCGGCGGCAGCGGGGCCGAGGGCGCCCTGGAGCGCGTCAACGCACTCGCCGCCGGAGCGCCGCCCGGCGTGCGCGCCGTGCGCACCGGGAACGGCGCCCTGGTGCGCGGGCTCAGCACCGAACCCGACTGCCGGGCGCTGCTGGCCACCGTGGCGCGCGACGCCGTGGAACTGCTGACCGACCCGGTGGCCCTGGGCAAGCTGCGCCGCTGCGAGGGCGACAACTGCCGCCGGATCTACCTGGACACCTCACGCGGACGGCGCCGGCGCTGGTGTTCCAGCGAGGTGTGCGGAAACCGCGAGCGGGTCGCCCGGCACCGGCGGCGCAACGCGGGCCCGGCCGCGCCGCCGTGACCGGCCGCTGTCCGGGCAGGATCGGATGCTCGTGGCTGGTGCGCGAGGGGCCCCGCGTCGCATAGGGTTGACGGCTGCCCAATGCACGTCAGAAGGGGGTCTCGGTGGCCGCGCAGGATGCCGCTGTCGATTCGTTGCGGGACCGGGAAATCGGTGTCGAGCAGGAACATCTCGACCGTGTGTACCACCGCCTCGAGGAGAAGATCCACGAGGCGGAATTTCTCATGAGTGATGCCGTCAAACGCGGCCAGGTCGGCACGCCGGGAGCGCTCGCGGAACGCGACGCCCAGGTGTTCCGGGCCGGAATCCACCTCAACCGGCTGAACAGCGAGTTCGAGGACTTCCTCTTCGGGAGGATCGATCTGCTGCTCGGGAAGGACGGTGAGCGCGGCCCGGACGGCGCGTTCACCTCCGTGGAGCCGGCCGACGACGTCGTACGGGAGGACAGCACCGCCGATATCGCGGAGACGCTGCACATCGGCCGGATCGGGGTCCTCGACTCCGACTACGCGCCGCTGGTCATCGACTGGCGGGCGCCGGCCGCCGCGCCCTTCTACCGGTCGACGCCGAAGGAACCGGGCCGGGTGGTACGCCGCCGGGTCATCCGCTCCAAGGGCCGCAGGGTCCTCGGGGTCGAGGACGACCTGATGCGTCCCGAGCTGACCGCGTACCTGGGGGGCGAGAAGCTCCCGGTCATCGGGGACGGCGCCCTGATGGCGGCGCTCGGGCAGGCCCGCAGCCACACCATGCGGGACATCGTCTCCTCCATCCAGGCCGAGCAGGACCTGGTGATCCGGGCGCCCGCCGCCTCGGTCACCGAGGTCTCGGGCGGCCCCGGCACCGGCAAGACAGCCGTCGCCCTGCACCGTGCCGCGTACCTGCTCTACCAGGACCGGCGGCGGTACGCGGGCGGCATCCTCGTCGTCTCGCCGACCCCGCTGCTGGTCGCCTACACCGAAGGGGTGCTGCCCTCGCTCGGCGAGGAGGGACAGGTCGCGATCCGTGCGGTCGGCTCGCTGTCGGACGAGGCGGCGGGCCCGGCGGGCGCCACCACCTACGACGAACCGGCCGTCGCCCGGATCAAGGGCTCCTCCCGGATCCTCCACGTGCTGCGCAAGGCGGCCCGCGGGGCACTGGAGCAGCCCTTCGTCCGGCCGGCCGGGGGCGACGGCCAGCTGGCGTTCGGTGAGGAGGAGACACCGAAGGAGGCCGCCACGCCCACCAGGCTGCGGGTGGTCGCCTTCGGTGCCCGGGTCGAGCTGAACGAGGACGAGCTCCGGCGCATCAGGAACAACGTCCTCAGCGGCACCGCACCGGTCAACCTGCTGCGCCCGCGCGCCCGCAAGCTGTTGCTGGACGCGCTGTGGAGCAGGTCGTCCGGCCGGGGCCGCTACACCGATCCGGAGCTCGCCGCCGAACTGCGCTCGTCGTTCGACGAGGACGTCTCCACCGAGACGCCGTTCATCGAGTTCCTGAACGCCTGGTGGCCCGAGCTCACCCCGCGCGGGGTGCTCGCCGCGATGTCCGACGAGAAGCGGCTCGCCAGGTGGTCCCGGCGCACCCTCAACCAGGGGGAGGTGCGCCGGCTCGCGCGCTCCCTCAAGCGGCTGGACAGTGCGGGTCAGGGGCCGCTGTCGGTCCACGACGTGGCGATGCTGGACGAGTTGCAGCATCTGATCGGCACGCCGAACCGGCCCAAGCGCAAACGCGAGTTCGATCCGCTGGACCACCTCACCGGTCTGGAGGAGCTGATGCCGCAGCGGGAGGAGACCCAGTGGGAGCGGGCCGAGCGGCTCGCGGCGGAGCGTACGGAGTACGCGCACGTCATCGTCGACGAGGCGCAGGACCTCACGCCCATGCAGTGGCGCATGGTCGGCCGCCGCGGCCGGCACGCCACCTGGACGATCGTCGGCGACGCGGCGCAGTCCTCCTGGTCCGATCCGGACGAGGCGGCCGCGGCGCGTGACGAGGCGCTGGGCAACCGGCCGCGGCGCCGGTTCACCCTGACCGTCAACTACCGCAACCCGGCGGAGATCGCCGAACTCGCCGCCAAGGTCCTCGCGCTCGCGATGCCCGGTATGGAGTCACCGGCGGCCGTCCGGTCCACGGGCGTCGAGCCGCGCTTCGTCACCGTCCGGGACGGTGATCTGGCCGGCACCGTGCGCGAGGAGGCGCGGCGGCTGCTGGGCGAGGTGGACGGCACGGTCGGTGTCGTCGTCGCGATGAACCGGCGGGCGCAGGCCCGTGCCTGGCTCGCGGAACTCGGCGAACGGGTGGTCGCGCTCGGCAGTCTGGAGGCCAAGGGCCTGGAGTACGACGCCACGGTGGTCGTCTCGCCCGCCGAGATCGCCGACGAGTCCCCGGCGGGGCTGCGGGTGCTGTACGTCGCGCTGACGCGGGCGACCCAGCAGCTCACGGTCGTGTCGGGGGAGCGGGATCTGCCCGACGAGGACGGGGTGCCGGATCTGCTGAGGGACTGACGCATACCGGGGTGACGCCAAGCGCAGGAGCCTTTTTTCGGTCAACCTGCGCTGCGGGAATCACTTCTCCGGGGTGTTTGTTAGCCTGGTGTTGGCACCGGCTCGATCCAAGCCCCCGGGCCCAACCTTAGTCGCTTCGAGCGACCACTTGCCGCGAGGCGAGCATGGCGGGCCGGTGTCACCTAACTGAAGAAAACGGACCCGCGTCACCCTCCGGTGGCGTGGGTCTGTTTTCGTTTACGGGTCCGGACGGGGTTCCGCTGGGGCCGTCATATCTCGTATGGTGGAAAACACTTTCCGAAGTGCGGCAGTCATTACCGGCTACCCACCGGTAGGTGCGAATATCTGAAGGCGTGTGCGGGCCTGTTCCTGTTGACGGGCCCGGCCGCGTAGCAATGAAGCTAAGGAAAGCGAAGGACTCGGCCATGGCAACGGCGCCCAGCGTCTCGTACTCGATGACGGTCAGGCTGGAGGTGCCCGCGAGCGGCACAGCGGTCTCCCAGCTCACCACGGCCGTGGAGTCCTCCGGTGGTTCGGTCACCGGCCTCGACGTGACCGCTTCCGGCCACGACAAGCTTCGGATCGACGTCACGATCGCGGCCTCCTCCACGTCGCACGCGGACGAGATCGTCGAAGGTCTGCGCGATATCGAGGGCGTCATCCTCGGCAAGGTCTCCGACCGTACGTTCCTGATGCACCTCGGCGGCAAGATCGAGATGCAGTCGAAGCACCCCATCCGCAACCGTGACGACCTCTCGATGATCTACACCCCGGGGGTGGCCCGGGTCTGCATGGCGATCGCCGAGAACCCCGAGGACGCCCGCCGCCTCACCATCAAGCGCAACTCCGTCGCAGTCGTGACGGACGGCTCCGCGGTGCTCGGCCTCGGCAACATCGGCCCGATGGCGGCCCTCCCGGTGATGGAGGGCAAGGCGGCCCTCTTCAAGCGGTTCGCCGGCATCGACGCCTGGCCGATCTGCCTGGACACCCAGGACACCGACGCCATCGTCGAGATCGTCAAGGCGATCGCCCCCGGCTTCGCGGGCATCAACCTGGAGGACATCTCCGCGCCGCGCTGCTTCGAGATCGAGGCCCGGCTGCGCGAGGCCCTGGACATCCCCGTCTTCCACGACGACCAGCACGGCACCGCCATCGTCGTGCTCGCCTCGCTGACCAACGCGCTGCGCGTGGTGGGCAAGGCCATCGGGGACGTACGGGTCGTCATGTCCGGCGCCGGGGCGGCCGGTACGGCCATCCTGAAGCTCCTCATCGCCGCGGGCGTCAAGCACGCGGTCGTCGCCGACATCCACGGTGTGGTGCACTCCGGCCGCGAGGACCTGGTCTCCGCGGACGCCGACTCGCCGCTGCGCTGGATCGCCGACAACACCAACCCGGAGTCCGTCACCGGCACCCTCAAGCAGGCTGTCGTGGGCGCCGACGTCTTCATCGGCGTCTCGGCCCCCAACGTGCTGGACGGGGACGACGTGGCGGCCATGGCGGACGGCGCGATCGTGTTCGCGCTCGCGAACCCGGACCCCGAGGTCGACCCCACGGTCGCCCGTGAGACGGCGGCGGTCGTGGCCACCGGCCGCTCCGACTTCCCCAACCAGATCAACAACGTCCTGGTCTTCCCCGGCGTCTTCCGCGGACTGCTGGACGCCCAGTCCCGCACCGTCAACACGGAGATGATGCTCGCCGCCGCGCGCGCCCTCGCCGATGTCGTCGCCGAGGACGAGGTGAACGCCAACTACATCATCCCGTCGGTCTTCAACGACAAGGTCGCCGGAGCGGTCGCGGGAGCGGTCCGGGACGCGGCCAAAGCGGCCGGCGCGGCTGTGACGGGGCCCACGTCTGTCTGATGTCCGGCGCGTCGCGGGTCGCGGCGCCCCAAACGCCCCTTTAGGGTGGGCGGGCGACGCGTCCCGCAGAGCCCCGCACCCGCTGCGGACCGCTTTCGGGGAGTCGACGGAACGTCACCAAGACGAGGCAGTGGCGCTTTTCGTGTGACTTCGAAGGGTGCCGGATTGGCTTTCCCGCCGCAGGTGGGGGCAGGATGCTTTCCCAAGGACTTCGTCCGGGGGAGACCCCACGGGGCGCGAAGGTTCTCACACGGACCCGGGTCCGGGGACTGTCCGAGGGCCCTGGCAGCATCGGCTTCGATCTCACGCCTCACAGGCAAGAAGAACACGGGAGTAACAACATGAACCGCAGTGAGCTGGTGGCCGCCCTGGCCGACCGCGCCGAGGTGACTCGCAAGGACGCCGACGCCGTGCTGGCCGCGCTCGCCGAGACCGTCGGTGAGATCGTCGCCAAGGGCGACGAGAAGGTCACCATCCCCGGCTTCCTGACCTTCGAGCGCACGCACCGTGCCGCTCGCACCGCTCGTAACCCGCAGACCGGCGACCCGATCAACATCCCGGCCGGCTACAGCGTGAAGGTCTCCGCGGGCTCGAAGCTCAAGGAAGCCGCCAAGGGCAAGTAAGCACCACAGGCACGACGGAGGGCGGTCACCCCGACCAGGGTGGCCGCCCTTCGGCGTACGGGCCCGCAGACGGCCGTTTTGGCCTCTGACGGGGCATCCGGGCCTCCCCGCGGGGCGCCCGGATGCCCCTCACGAGG